>JAOZVT010000892.1 GCA_025869455.1 Prosthecobacter sp. | reverse complement strand
TCAAACCTGCCCCGTAGCCCACACCGCTGCTCCTCAAGGAAAGTGCCCCTTTCACCATGCACCCAGCAATGGCACGACCAACCGCGACTGGTGGCCGAAACTCTTGAAGGTGGACCTCCTGCACCAGCATTCCTCCAAGTCCGATCCCATGGGCGGAGATTTTAACTATGCGGAGGAGTTCAAAAGCCTCGACCTCGCCGCCGTGAAGCAAGATCTCGCCACCTTGATGACTGATTCACAGGACTGGTGGCCCGCAGACTTCGGCCACTACGGCCCTTTGTTCATTCGCATGGCCTGGCACAGCGCCGGGACTTACCGCACGGGCGATGGCCGTGGCGGCGGTGGCCGGGGCCAGCAGCGTTTTGCCCCGCTCAATAGCTGGCCAGACAATGTCAGCCTGGACAAAGCACGTCGCTTGCTTTGGCCGATCAAACAAAAGTATGGACGCAAGATTTCCTGGGCAGATTTGATGATCCTCACCGGGAACGTGGCTCTGGAAACGATGGGCTTCAAAACCTTCGGATTTGCCGGTGGTCGTGAAGACACCTGGGAGCCAGATCAGGATGTCTATTGGGGCCGTGAAAAGGAGTGGCTGGGCGGTGACAAACGCTACGCTCATGGTTCTCCTGGCGTCGCCAAAGACGGCGGGGTGGTCGTGTCTGACGAACCTGCTGATGGCGACATTCATGGACGCAATTTGGAGAACCCACTCGCTGCCGTGCAGATGGGCTTGATCTACGTGAACCCCGAAGGTCCAGACGGAAATCCAGACCCGCTGAAGTCAGCCTATGACATCCGCGAAACCTTCGCTCGCATGGCCATGAACGATGAAGAAACCGTGGCTCTCATTGCCGGGGGGCACACCTTTGGCAAGACCCACGGCGCAGGCCCTGCCGATAACGTTGGGGATGATCCCGAGGCCGCAGGCCTTGCCGAGCAGGGCTTTGGCTGGAAAAACAGCTTCGGCACAGGCAAAGGCGGAGACACCATCACCAGCGGCCTGGAAGTCACCTGGACCACCACGCCTACCCAGTGGAGCAATAACTACTTTGAGAACCTCTTCGGCTATGAATGGGAACTCACCAAAAGCCCAGCGGGTGCCCAGCAGTGGAAGCCCAAAGACGGAGCCGGGGAGGGTACCGTGCCGCATGCGCATGATGCGTCCAAGCGCATCGCCCCGAACATGCTGACCACGGACATCGCACTGCGTGCCGATCCCGCCTATGAGAAAATCTCTCGTCGCTTCCTGGAAAATCCAGATCAGTTTGCCGATGCCTTTGCTCGCGCTTGGTTCAAGCTCACCCACCGCGACATGGGACCGCGCGATCGTTACCTCGGGCCGGAAGTGCCGGAGGAAGTTCTCATTTGGCAGGACCCCATTCCATCCGTCGATCACCCGTTGGTCAATGCACAGGATGTCGCCACTTTGAAGGGCCAAATCTTAGCCTCAGGTCTAACCATCTCTGAACTGGTCAGCACCGCCTGGGCCTCCGCCTCCACCTTCCGTGGTTCTGACAAACGCGGAGGTGCCAATGGTGCCCGCATCCGTCTGGCCCCCCAGAAGGATTGGGCCGCCAATCAGCCTGCCCAACTGGCCAAGGTACTCGGCACCCTGGAAGGCATCCAGAGCACCTTCAATAGCGCCCAGTCTGGCGGTAAAAAAGTATCCCTGGCAGATCTCATCGTGCTGGGTGGTTGCGCCGGAGTCGAGCAAGCCGCCAAGGCCGCTGGCCACACCGTCACCGTGCCCTTCACCCCAGGCCGCATGGATGCCTCGCAGGAGGAGACCGATGTCGAATCCTTCGGCTTCCTCGAGCCCTTGGCCGATGGTTTCCGCAACTACCTCAAGGGCAAATACAGCGTCTCAGCAGAAGAATTGCTCATTGATAAGGCGCAACTGCTTACCCTCACCGCCCCCGAAATGACGGTGCTCATCGGTGGCATGCGTGTCTTAAAAACCAATGTCGGCTCCGGCGAAGCGGGTGTCTTCACTCACCAGCCCGAGGTCCTCACCAACGACTTCTTCGTCAACCTGCTGGACATGAGCACCGCTTGGGCACCTCTTTCGAAAGACGAAGACCTCTTTGAAGGTCGTGACCGCAAAACGGGCACCCTCAAGTGGACCGGCACCCGTGTCGATCTCGTCTTTGGATCCAACTCCCAGCTCCGCGCCGTCGCCGAAGTGTACGCCACCTCAGACGCCCAGGCCAAGTTCGTCCAAGACTTCGTCGCCGCCTGGAACAAAGTCATGAACCTGGATCGCTTCGACTTGGTTTGATCTATGGTTAGGCCATTCGCGCCTCCAGATCTTGATTGGATCTGGAGGCGTTTTTGTCTGTATAGACGAACCCTTTCGCGAAGCGTCCTGGAGTGCGGTGGCAGAGAGGCCCGGGCCAATCGGCCTCGGCGACACCGCTCTCCTCGGAGCGAGCGTCATTCGATGAAGAGTACACCTCCGAGAGTCCCTTCCGTGCTTTGGTCACATCTTCAATGATGGATGATATTTAATACAATCTACTTGTATCAAATGGTGTTATAACGATTGCCCTTCGCGCTAGCAGCAAGCTGTCGCGAAGCGACATTTGACCGGTAGCCGTGGGTTTCAACCCACGGAAGGGGGCAGACATATCTTTGACTCAAGGGAGCGTCGCGAAGTGACGCCTGAACCTACTCGCACGACCTCACGCCTGGATGACGCCGCGCAGCACATCCATCTGTGACTTCGCCCGCTCTTCCACATAGGCCATGGCTTTTTTGACCTTCGCCTCCGCAGCAGGGTAGTCCTTGTGGATGCCCATCAGAATTTCGAACATCTTCTCCGCCGGAGTCGCGTCAAATTCCGGTGCCCATTCTTCCAGGCCGATGTCCTTGAACATCCAGCACTTGGGGCTGTGAAACTCGGAAAACGTGTGCATCATCGGCGTGCCCATCGCCAGGGCCATGATCGGCGTGTGCGGTTCATGGCAGATCACCGTGTGGGCGCGTGCGTAGAAGGAGCAGGCCTCATCCACATTCCAAAATTCATCAAAGTTCACCACATGCTTTTTCAGAGCCTCCGGTAGTGGATCATAGACGAACTTATTGTTATACTCCATCTCCTTATTGACCTCCGGGGCTATCACCACCTTCCAGCCCGTCTCCTTCACCCACATGGCGATGAGATCCTGATAAACCTTCGCCCGGCGGGTATCATCGGCAATGTTCTCCGGTGTTGGATGCAGCGGGTTGAGTTTCTGCGGGCGCTTATCATCCACACCGGGGCTGCTGGGGGAATGCGTGCGCAGTTGCAGGGTGATGAATTTCTTCTCCTCCAGCCCGTGCTTCTTCATCCGCGCCAGCGCCTTCTCCTCATCCCGCACATCAATGCCAAAGCACCCATCCGGGCCAAACTCCAGCACCGGCGGCTTCACACCCACATCCTGCAGCAGTTTCAGCGTCTTGGAGTCCCGACAGTAAATGTACGCCGCCCCATTCAGCAGCGTTATCCTTTCCTTCCCTCCCGGCCCCGTCACCATGTCAGGAAAATAAGACTGACCCTGGAGCCCCCACGGCTTGCCGATCTTGTTGCAATGGATCATGAAATCCGTGGACTGCCCCATCCCCGGCCCACGCAGGAAGAAATCAGAGCGGCCAATCGCCTCCTGCACCACGCCACCTTTTTGGGACAGCGCGCCCTTCACGATCTCCAGCTTGGGAAACCGCTTCATCAGCATCGCATCCACCGCCTCATTGGTATGCGCCGCCCACAGGATCACCTTCGCCTCCGGCAGATACTGCTCTAAAAAACGCAACGTCCCCGGCGTATGCCCAATGTCCCCAATATTCTTCGTCGCCCACCCACATTGCAGCAGCACCGTCTTCTGCCCCTTAGCAGACTGAGCCACCACAGGTAAAGAAGCCGCGCCCAGCGCAAGCCCCGAGTTTCTGAGAAAAGAACGACGTGAGATCATAGGAATGGGAAGTGTACGATAAACACCAACGGCATGAACAGCCCAATTCTCATCAATCATCTTCTTCATTGGGTAGCCAAAGATTAGCCTCACGAGAGGAGCGTGGGCACTCCTGCCCGCAATCTAAAACCAATCGGACGCAAAGCGTCCCACTCTGTTCATGTGAAACACATTTTAGAGAAACCCTTCCGGCCCCTCACCCTGGCCTCTCCCCAAGG
>JAOZVT010000891.1 GCA_025869455.1 Prosthecobacter sp. | reverse complement strand
CTGCGCAATTTCCAGGTCCTTCATCTTCAGGTACACTTGCGCGATGTGCTCGATGATTTCGGCATCTTCGGGTTGCAGGCCTGGCAGTAGGCTGATGGCGCGTTTCAGTTCCTTCAGGGCATTGGGGTAGTCACCTTTTTTGAAATGCCACCAGCCGAGGCTATCTACATAGGCTGCGTTGTCAGGCAGCAGGAGGTTGGCATTGCGGATGAGCTCTCCGGCTTTGTCCAGGTGCTTGTCCAGTTCCAGCCACATGTAGCCCAGGTAGTTCATGGTATTGGCGGCAGATTCGGTATCATCCTTGGGAGTTAGGGTGATGGATTTTTCAAAGATCAGCCCTGCGTCTTCATAGCGTCCGGCGCGCTCCAGGGTGACGGCATACTGGAAGTAAAAGCGATAGTTGATCAGTTCTCCCTGGCCGGATTCGGCCAGTTTATCTGCTTTATCAAAGGCTTGTACGGCTTTGTCCCAATGCTGGAGGGCGCGCTGTGCTAGGGCTGCCTGGATGTGAAACATGGCTTGGTCCGGGAACAGCTTCTCGCTGCGCTGACTCAGCAGGATCACCTTTTCATAAAGCTGGGCACGCAGCATGAGTTCACCCAGGTAGAGGTAATCTTCCCCCTCACCTCCGCCTAGCTGGATGGCTTTTTCCAGATGGGGGACGGCTTTGGCAAATTCTTCCCGCGCTTCATAGGTGGTGGCGAGCAGACGCTGCTGCTCTACGTCACGCGGGTCGGCTTTGACGATCTCGACAAGCTGCGCTAAAGATTCCTCTTTTTTGCCAAAGGCATCGTAGAGCCGATGCAGCAGTTTCCGCGCTTGCAGGTTGCCGTTTTGATCCACCATTTTCTCACTCAAGGTTAGCGCCTCTGCCAGCTGATTGCTCAGCAGGTAATACTGCGCCACGAGGAGTTGGAGATCTTCATTTTTGACCCCTTGGGCATAACGCAGGGCCTTGGTGTAAAAAGCATTGACTCGGGCCACATGCTCATCCCGCATCTCCACCTGGGCCAGCGGCCACACCTGCTGGGCGGCGCGGCCTAGGGTGAGCCAAAAAACGGGGTCGGTGACGGGTTGCTTCAGCGCCTTGTCCATCACTGCGATGGCATCGTCCCGCACGCCTTGGGTGAGGTAGGTCACGGCGGCGAAGCCATAGACTTCAGCCGTTTTTGGGAATTTTTGCAGGGCGGTCTCCAGCGTCTGCCGGGCACGATCATTTTCAAAAGGATCATCCGGCGCGTAGGTGGCGCAAAACCGGGCGAGGTTCAGATAGGGTGCCGGGATGTCGGGGCTGTTTTTGACGGCTTGTTGCAGGATCTCCAGGGCCACTTTTCGACCGCGAAAGCTGTAAGCCAGCTCGGCGGTGTGCATGGCTAGGTCGGCATTGGCCGGGTCCACCTCCAGGGCGGAGAGATAATGGTCCAGCGCCTCGCGGAGTTTACCGGAGTTTTCAAACTGGAGTGCCGTGGAATAGTGGGCTAGGGCCGCAGCTACACTTTCCCCATTCGGCTGCAATTGCAAAGCCGGGGGGCTGGTCAGGGCAGGTAAAGACAAATCTGCCCGCTCATGTCCCGGAGTCCCCACTCCGTAAAGTGGGGCTACCAGGCTGAGCAGGCAGAATTGAAGTCGGCGGAAGCTTCCAGACATGGTACCCCCGTTAGCGAATCGAACATTTCTCTTCGCGGAACGGTGGCACATCATGTTACCGAGGCTAGCGCTTAGGACTTATAGCGCAAACGCTTCTTGTGACGGTTCGCGCGCATGCGCTTCTTACGCTTGTGCTTATTGATCTTCGTCTTTCTGCGCTTTTTCAGCGATCCCATGTCTGTGTTCTCCTGTGTTCTTGCGTCATCCTAGGGGATGACTTTGTTTAGCGGATATTCCACGATGCCCTCGGCACCGAGAGATTTAAGCCGCGGGATAATCTCCCGCACGACGGATTCCGCAATGACCGTCTCGACGGCAACCCAGTCCGCATTGGCGAGCTGGGAAATGGTTGGGGAGCGCTCAGCGGGTAGTGCTTTGACCACCTCCTCCAGCGCTGCGGTAGGCACATTCATCTTCAGGCCTACCTTATCACGAGCCTCGAGCGCGCCCTTCAGCAGCAGCACGAGGGTTTCCATCTTCTCACGCTTCCAGGCATCCTGGTAAGCGGACTTGCTAGCCACGAACTGAGGGAAACTCAGCATCAGCGTGTCCACGATCCGCAGCTTGTTGGCCCGTAGGGAACTGCCTGTTTCTGTGATGTCCACGATGGCATCCACCAGTTCAGGCACTTTGACTTCGGTTGCGCCCCAGCTAAATTCCACCTCTGCCTGCACGCCGTGCTTGGCTAGGTATTCCTTGGTCATGTCCACCGCCTCTGTGGCGATGCGTTTGCCTTCCAGATCCTTCACGGACTGTACGGGGGAGTCCTCTGGCACCACCAGCACCCAGCGGGTGGGCTGAGAGGTGGCTTTGCTATACGGCAGATCTGCCAGCACCTCGATATCGGCCTTATTTTCAGCCACCCAGTCCTTGCCTGTGATACCGCAGTCCAGGAATCCATGATCGACATAGCGGCCAATTTCTTGTGCACGCAGCAGGCGAAGCTCTAACTCTGAATCGTCCACGGTGGGGCGATAGGAACGTGAGGAAACAACAATATTGAATCCCGCACGCTTCAAAAGTTCAAGCGTTGGCCCCTGCAGACTGCCATTCGGCAGACCGAGTCGGAGGATGTTCTTGGAGTTGGCCATTGGTCGGGGAAAAGGGCGCGCAAAGTAGCGGTGTTTGGCAGGGTGCAAAGGATTATTTAACCCGAAAGAAAGATCAATGGCGGTTTCGCCCACGTCAGAAGCCCCCTAGCCCCCTCAAAATAAGCCGCTCACCGCATCTTCAGGTGCCCAAAAAAAACTCACGGGCCGCTGTTCCGTGTCTCGAAGTCGGCCCTAAGGCCTTGGAGGCGTGGATTTATCCAAGTTCTGGTTGGAGTGCTGCGTTTAGCTTGACCATGCGTGTGCTTTTGTCCTGCTTTCTTTGTGTTGTGAGCTTTCTTCAAGCGGCGGAGCCGATGCCGAAACCTGTGCCCCCGACTCCGGTGCCCGCGCCGGCGCCGAAGCCTGATCCCGCGCCTACGCCTAGTCCGAAACCGGGGCCAACCCCGACACCTGCTCCTGGGCCGACCCCGGGGAAGCCGGAGGTGAAACCTGCGCCTTCTTCTGAGGTGGAAAAAAAGAAGGAGGAGCCTGCTAAGACGACTGCTACGAATAACGAGCCGAAGAAGAAAACGATGGCGGATGCGACGAAGGGCCAAAAGCACATCACGGGCTTGTTTGAGTTTTACCTGGATCGGGATAAAGGGGCGCTGAATCTGTATGTGAAGAAGGATCAGATCGGCCCGGAGTTTATCTACTTCAATCAGACGCTGGATGGGGTGGTGCAGGCCGGGCATAATCGTGGCCGTTATGGAGATGAGCGGATTTTTAGGATCGGCCATTCCTGGGGACGGCTGGAATTCATCGCCGAAAACACAGCGTTTTATTTTGATCCGCAGAGTCCTCTTTCACGAGCAGCTTCGGCCAATACGTCTCATGCGATTTTGGCCAGTGAGTCCATCTTGGCGGAGGATGCGAATGGTTATTTGATCTCAGCCACGAATCTGTTTTTGCGGGAGAGTTTGCTGATGATCAAGTCTCCGGGGAGCGATGGCAGCAAGGCGGTGCTGGGCAAGCTGTCTGAGACGAAGACAAAGATGCAGAAGCTGAATGGTTATGAGGACAATACGGCCATCATGGTGGAGTATGTGTATGAGAATGCTGCGCCGACATGGGCAAATAATGAGAAGGTAAATGCGGAGGAGATCACGGACCCGCGCTATGTGAGCATCCGCGTGCAGCACAATCTCATCCGCATGCCAGTGAATGATTTTAAGCCGCGCTTTGATGATCCGCGTGTGGGCTATTTCACCACGAAGGTGACGGACATGACGAGTGCGGCAGCGACTCCGTATCGGGATGTGATTCACCGCTGGAACTTGGTGAAGCAGAAGCCTGGGACGAAGCTGAGCGAGCCGGTGGAGCCGATCATTTTCTGGATTGAAAACACGACTCCGGTGGAACTGCGGGACATGATCCAGCAGGCGGCGCTGCGGTGGAATGAGGCGTTTGCCACGGCAGGGTTTAAGGAT
>JAOZVT010000890.1 GCA_025869455.1 Prosthecobacter sp. | reverse complement strand
CCAGATGCTGATCGCCTAACCAAAGGCGCGGCATACGCAGAAGCCATTGATGAAGTCGAAGCCAATGCCAAGGACTGGCCCACCTACCGAGCCGACAACTCCCGCAGTGGTTCCTCCAACCAAGATTTACTGCCAGATCTGGGCATGGCATGGGAAGTCAAATTGACCCCACCGCTTAGTACCACCTCCACAGCAGGCGGACTGACCTATGTTTCAGAAGTGGATAAACACACCTTGTATGCTTTTGATTCCACCACGGGCAAAGAAGCTTGGCACTTCATTGCAGGAGGTCGTGTAGATTCACCACCGACTTACTGGAAAGGCCGTGTCTTTTTTGGCGGCAAAGATGGTTATGTCTATTGTCTGCGTGCCACCGATGGTGCGCTTGTTTGGAAGTTCCAAGCTGCCCCCGCAAAACTCAGCCACGCAGCCTGGGAAATGGTGGAGAGCGTGTGGCCGGTGCATGGCAGTGTCTTGGTCGAAAATGGCCTGGTTAGTTTTGTTGCTGGCCGCTCCTGCTTCCTGGATGACGGACTCTGGTTCTACCGCGTGGATGCCAAGACGGGCGAAATGAAGGTTAAGCAACACTATGATGATCGTGATCCAGATACAGGCGGTGATTTGAATGACCGCCATAAGACCCTGCAAATGCCAGTGGCGCTGAATGACATCCTCAGCAGTGACGGTAAGTGGACCTTTCTACGCACCCAGAAAATCGGTGCCGATGGTGTACGTGTCGAAGTGGGGCCAGTGTCGGGTGATTTTGATAAACAAGGCGGCGCGCAAAAAGGCGATGGCGAACATCTTTTTGCCCCGATGGGTTTCCTGGATGACTCGAATTTTCACCGCAGCTACTGGGTCTATGGAAAAAGCTTTGCCGGTGGTCACGGCGGTTATTTCCAGGCTGGTAAATATGCCCCTGCCGGACGCATCCTCGTTCACGATGATAAGAACGTTTATTCCTACGGACGCGAAGCCCAGTACTACAAATGGACGACCACCATGGAGTACACTCTTTTTGCGACCCCAAAGGAAGCCGCCGATGAAGCTTTTGACACGGAGTCTGCCACCACCGCACGCAAGGGTAACTCAGTGGTTCTAGGTCCAGATGGCAAACCTGCCGACTTCCAACCCGAAAAAGAAACTCAAGTAGGTCATAGCGAAACCCTAAAAGCCCAAGCTGAAGCCAAGAAAAAAGGCAAGGGTAAAGGCAAAGGTAAGGGTAAGGGAGCCGCTGTGGCGGGCGCAAAGGCAAAGGGGCAACCGATTCCCGGCAGTGTACAATTTCCCGATAAGGATGTGCTGGATCCAACTCAAACCCCCATCTCGATCGAAGCCTGGGTGCTTCCAGATACAGCCAGTGGGACCATCCTTCACCATGGCGGTCCGCTGCAAGGTGTGGCTCTGGATATACGCGAAAAGAAACCTCAGTTTCATGTTCGTAGCGCCTCCCAAGTCAGCACCATCATTTCGCCTGAAGCACTCACGGATGGTTGGCATCATCTTGTAGCCACGCTAGCTGCTGACAAGAAAATGTGCTTGTATCTAGACGGCCAATTGGTCAGTCAAGGCATGGCCAGCGACCTCGTCGCCGCCCGCCCGAAAAACCCCCTCTTGCTCGGCAATGGCAAAGGTGTGGCCGAGGGAGATGCGGGTGGTTTTAGCGGACTGATGGATCAGTTTGCTCTTTACCACAAAGCTCTGACACCCGAGGAAGTCGAATCACGCTTTGCGGCCCCAGACACCAAACCAGCTGACGCCATCTTGGTCTGCAACTTTGACAACGGAGACTCACGCGATAGCTCAGGAAATGAAGCTCATGGTGTCGGTTCTGGCGTAGAAACGGGCAAGGGTAAAGTTGGCGCAGCACTGTGGTTCAAAGGCGCTGCCAGCAAGGGCGGCAAATCGAGCGGCAGCTTTGTAAAGCACACCTGGGACCGCTACGTACCTATCGTCGCCCGCAGCATGGCCTTGGCAGGCAAAACCTTATTCGTCAGCGGCCCGCCTGACATGATTGATGAGGAATATGCCTTCGAACGTCTTGCCGCACGTGATCCAGAAATCCTCAAAGAATTGGCCGAACAAGATGCAGCTCTGAACGGTGAACGCGGTGCCAAGATGTGGGCAGTGAATGTGGAAACAGGTGAACAAAGCGCCGGACTCGAAATCACCAGCCCTCCGGTCTGGGATGGCATCACTGTGGCCCAAGGTCGAGTGTATGTCAGCACCGTGGATGGCCGTCTCCAGTGCTTCGGCAAAAAGTAAGAGGCGGCTTTATTTGCTTTGGCTGAAACGGATAGCTGATCCGTTTCAGGCCGACTTCGGCTCGACCACGCGCTCAACAATCTTGGAACTGCCTTGCCCGATGCGTCCGCTGTAAAGATCAATGGTGCGTCGGGCCAGAATATCAATAATCGCTGGCTGGAGCGTGCGTGCAGCCACATTGGAAACAGCCACGCCAGCCCAAACCATGGGAGACTTGTATTTCATCACCTGCCAGACAGGCAGCAACCTTTTGTACCACTTGCCCGCTGTCTGCACCGCCTCATGCCTGGCAATTTTATGCGTCATTTCCCAGGTCTTCAAAGCGGTGCTGGCACTCACATCCACAAGCCTCCCAATGGACTGAGTTTGAAGAAAATCAGACACATCCAAGGCTGCCAGATGCACCGCCCGGCTAAACTGGCTCAGTCCCGGTGCCAGCAATGGTTCTGGATGCTGCGGATGGTAGATGCGTGCGATATCACGCACCAGTCTAGGCACCTCATCCACCAGTGGGGGTAGCCATTCCGGATTCACCCGTTTTTGCCACCGCAGCCTATTTTTGCAGGCTTCTACCGCCCGATGTGCCTCAATGTCTTTCGGTGAATCAGCCGTCTGCAAATAGTCCGCCACCGCTGCACGGGCCGCTTTCAAATCAGAGATAAAACGAAAAGCCAGCCACAACAGCCATGTCGCTGTTCCGCAAATAAAACCTGCCGCAAAGGTGAGGAGGTAGGACATGGTTGGGGTGCTTTTTAAAGCGGTCAATCTACTCCAAACAATCACGGACCACGGCCCATAACAGCAACCGTTTCTTCACATCTCTAAGAAGTTCTTCAGGAGCTTCTTCCCATCCTGAGTTAAGATGGACTCAGGGTGAAACTGAACCCCATGGATGGGCAACTCTTTGTGCCGCAGTCCCATGATCTCGCTCTCGTCATCTCCGGCGACGGCTGTGATCTCCAGGCAGTCGGGCAAAGTGTCGCGCTTGACTAACAAAGAATGATAACGTGTCGCAGTGAACGGCTGCGGTAAACCTTTGAAAACCGACTGACCCTGATGTTGAATGACGGATGTCTTTCCATGCATCAAACGGCCAGCCCGGACTACCTCGCCTCCAAAGACATGGCCAATGCTCTGATGGCCCAGGCATACCCCGAGAATCGGCGTGCTTTGACCAAACGTGCGGATCACATCGCAACTGATCCCCGCTTCTTTAGGCGTACATGGCCCCGGTGAAACACAGATATGATCAGGCTTTAGCTTGGCAATCTGCTCCAAAGTGATCTGGTCATTGCGATGAATCTCCACCTGCGCCCCCATCTCGCCAAAGTATTGGACGAGGTTGTAGGTGAAAGAGTCGTAATTGTCGATGATCAGAAGCATGGCTAATCAGACAATCCGCGTCCGCATCAGAAATGCAAGTTGAGGACGCAACTCAGAGCATCCCACTTTCTCTGAAACTGAAATAGGGCTGCCCCCTCGCCTCTCCCGGCAAGCCAATGATCACATGGTCGAGAAAATTCAGCCCCAGAACCTCCGCTCCCTCACGCAGCCGCTTGGTCAGACGCCGATCAGCATCGCTGGGACTCGGGTCCCCAGAGGGATGATTGTGTACCACCGCAAAACCGAAGGCCTTATGCACGATCGCCATTTGCAGAATCTCCCGGGGATGCGCCACCGACTCATTCAAACTGCCACGAAAGATCTCCTCATCCCGCTGCAAATGCATGCGTGTATTGACCAAAAGCACCCTCACCGACTCATGGGCCAAACATTGCATTTCGGCAGCTAAGTAACGATAGATCAAC
>JAOZVT010000889.1 GCA_025869455.1 Prosthecobacter sp. | reverse complement strand
TTTTGACTTTTTCTTCCAATAAATGGTTATTATGGCGCCCTTTTATTACTTTTTTGGCACCTTGCCCGCCCCGGTAACCGGGGGGTGTCACGCGGCTCTTTCTCCTTTTCTGCTCAATGTGCATGGACAGGCTGCGAGCCGTGCCGAATAGAGACACACCGAATTTCCACTCTTTTGTCGAGTGCCCCAGCTATCCGCGTCAGCATCGCCATGGAATGCCCCTCGTAGTCGGCGTCTTCCAATCGGCTAATCACCGAATCTGTGGTTCCCACCATCTTCGCAAGTTGCTTCTGGGTCAGTCCAGCTTTGGTGCGTAGCTGGTAGATTTTGCGGGCGACCGCATCATCTGCAAACGCCTGTTCAAGCTCGGCTTGTCGTTCTGGTTTGCCGTTGAAATATCTTTGATCCATGATTTCGAGGGCATCTGAAGTGGTTTTCTTTTTCATAGTTTCTCCGGCTGGTAGGTGTGTTTCGTTGGGTTCGATTCAAATTGCTTCTTTCGCTCAATCGCTTTCTCAATTTCCTTTGGTGGCACCGCGCTTTCCTTCACAATTCCATGCGCAACAATCGCGGCTGTATTTCCATGGAAAAAGTAAAGCAGGCGGTAGTGGATGCCTTGCAAGCTGGCTCGCAGTTCGTAAATCTTGTCGCGTAGCAAATCAGCTTCAGGGCGTCTGAGTTCATGCCCCATCTCCGCCAATCTAGTGAGCTTCACGCGGCACTTGACCTGAGCTTTAGCAGGGATGTTATCCATCCAGTCAATGACCGGCACGGTACCATCGGCTTCTTGATAAAAGATCAGTTTGGTTTGTGGCACTCGTCCTCCTATCTTTGTGAGTTTAGCAAATTTGCGAAGTCTTGTCAATGCCTCCTATCATGTCCAATGGGAAAAGCCTTTCCCTCGCACCTACGTCGTGTGTCGCTACCCATTCTAACGGGATGTCTCCCGTAACGCCCTCGCCTACCACATGACGAAGGCCGTCTCTCCAAGACCGCTACCGCGCAGGAGAGCCAGCCCACGCCATCGCAGCCCCTTTTATCACCAGATGAAGCTGCCTGTTTCGTTACTGGCAAAGCCCTCCACGGCTCATTCACTTCATCTCGTGATGATCCTTCCTGCCTAACGGCAGGTATTGCCGCCGCCCCGTTTTTTTCATCACTCGGCGGCTCTGAAGCCTTCAGACGTTCAGCCCGTCAAGGGCATCCAAAGGCTGTCCCTAAAGGGCACCCTCCTTTGAACCCTCCCTATGACTACCTGCCCGCTCCTCCGGCGGTTGGTCGGTAGGTTTTGCGCGCGCGTGCGTGCTTTTCGCAAAACCGAAACAGGAGGAACTCACATGAAGACATCAGACATTTATGAACAGGTAACAAACCGCATCATCACCCAACTTGAACAGGGCATCGCCCCTTGGAAGTCGCCTTATTTTTCTAAGGTCGGTTTTCCCCGCAATTTCTCCACAGGCAAAGCCTATCAGGGCATTAACGTCTTTTTGCTTGGAAGCCATCGCTTCACCTCGCCCTACTTCCTCACCTTCATTCAGGCCAAGGAACTTGGCGGTCATGTCCGCAAAGGCGAATGCGGTTCCCTGGTCGTTAAATATGGCACCTATACCAAGCAAGATGAAGACACCCCAGCCCAGAACGAGGACGAAGCCGAAACGCGCCGCTTTCTCAAAGGCTACACGGTGTTTCATGCCTCGCAGATTGATGGCATTGAGTTCCCTGCCCCGGAAAACCTGCCAGAGCTTTCCCTCACGGAAAAGACCGACCGCGCCCGCGAGATCATCGCCGGGATGCCCAATCCCCCGCAGATTCGCTATGGCAGCGCCATTCCTTGCTATCGCCCCGCTACTGACAGCGTGCATATGCCGGAGCGTGGATTCTTTGAGAATGAGGAGGCGCTTTTCTCAACCCTCTTTCATGAACTGGCTCACAGCACCGGGCATGCTTCACGGCTAGCCAGGGCTTCTCTGCTTGAGAATAAAGGCATTGATGCGGAAGGCTACACCGCTCGCAAAGTTTATGCGGAAGAAGAACTGGTTGCCGAGATGAGCGCTTCTTTCCTGAATGCTCATGCAGGCATCATCGAGGATGATCTCGCCAACTCTGCCGCCTACCTGCAAAGCTGGATTAACGCCCTCAAATCCAAGGATGCCAAGGGCTGGATCATTCGCGCTGCCTCCCAGGCACAAAAGGCGGCTAACTACATCCTTAACATTCAACCCGAGGTGCAGTCATGAGCGCGGCACTTTTTGCCAACAACACCGTCGCCTAACAAAAACGATATTTATCTATCGAAGCTCTGCCCTCGTCATTCCTCTATGACGGGGGCAGATGCCCAGCAGCAGAAGCAACGCTCTCATTCGCTCGCTTTGCCAATCCTTTGGTGGAGTCCCCACCCTGCCCATCCCTGGGGTAGCCGCCTGGATGCGGCGGCTTGACTTCGCTTGGCGAAGTTTAATCCAAGAAAACTACGGTTTTTTGCCCCATTCCTTAATGGCTAGAAGGCGATGGGGCGGGCGTGTTGTCTTGGCGACTTCAGCAAAGCCACTTCCATCCAGTTTCACGCGATTCAATCCATGCCGCGTTACAAACACCACCTGCCCCGCTGACCTCATCACCAGGAACACTGGCCCCGCATTTCTATCCACAAGGCAGGGCTCTGGGGTGATGCGTTGCTCCGGCTTTCCCACTCTTTTTAACCAAGTCCCGCGCAAACTGGAATCAGGCACATTTCGCGGATACATCAGCGTCTCATCATCCAGCCAGACCAACATATCCACACCAGCGGGCATCTCCTCAAACTTCATCGTATTCAGATCAAGTAGTTTCAATCCGGCACTGCTCACACAGAAGAGGCGCTTCCCGGTTGTTGATGGTGCCATGATGGCTTTGCAGGGCAATGGCAGGGCCTTCTCTGGCAGCAGCTTGCCTGCCGTTCTGTCGAAGATGGCAATGCTCTTGCCATCCACCAATAACGCACAGCGATTGCCATCAATCCATTGTGCGTCTCTGATCTGACTGCGTCCAATCGGATATTTGATCACCTCATCTGTCTGCACGTCATAGTGATACACCTCGTTGCCTTGCTGTCCCAGCAGCACCCTGGCGTCTGGTGAACGTCGCTTCTGGATTCCGTCGGTGGGGATCCGTGTTGGCTTCACCTCGCCTGTTTCTAGATTGACTCGCAATTGCTGGTTCAAGTTCCTGACTGCAATGACCTTATCGGTCGCCATGATCAGGTTTTCCGCGAAATACTGCTCCACAAAAATGCCCATCGTGGTGATTTGCCGTTCATTCGTCAGCTTCAATGTTTTCAGATCGACATCGGCCATCCACACATCCTTGTCCTTCGGATACAAGGCGGCTTTGAATCCGTCCCTGAACCCAACGGTGTACCGCGTGCTCAGTGCCGCCTCCTGGGTTCCATCCATGGCATAACGAACGATGCCACGTGGGAAGGTGGCCAGCAGCTTTTTGGATGCCTTGTCATAGAACAGATCCTTGGGCCGATCCTCAGAGATCCAGTCCTTGAACAGCACCTCCCCGGTCTCGACATCATAAAGGTCGTCATCCGCCAGGAAAAGCCGGTCGATTCTTTCCTCAACCACGGCCACTTTTTGCGCCACCTCCTCTTTGGCGATGGTTTCTTTAAGTTGCGCCTGCTCACGCTTTTCAGGCGTGCCTTTCAGCCACCACCAAGCAAACAAGGCCGTGCTGATTCCGATCACCCCAAGCACCAAGGCGAGTTTGGGGAATGCTTTGATGTATCGCCAGTTGAACATTATTCGGAGGGGGGTTCGTCTTCTGCAAACCCCTTCGGCGGGGTAATCGTGATCTTGGAAATGAAAGTCGGGTTCTCCGGGTGATCCTGTAGCTCGTGATCGGCTTCCTTGACCCAAGCGACACGTTTCTGTTTGATGCCATCAAACAGCCTCGGCACCAGCCCTCTCCCCTCAAGGGTTACCAGATAACCGCCAAACTCGATGTTCAGCCCATTATCCGGGTCATAGACAATCCAGATGATGTCTGAATATGAAAAGCAGGTGCGCAGACCATCCTGAGTTTTGATTTCCAGAAAATGTTCCTGACTGGTTTCACCCACCAAGATCGAGAAGAACTTGTCTTCCTGTTTCTCTGATTGCTCCATGGCAGGAGCGGCTGACTTTTCGGCCTGCTTTCGTCTCAGAAT
>JAOZVT010000888.1 GCA_025869455.1 Prosthecobacter sp. | reverse complement strand
TAACTTCTGCGCACGCACATCCTCGAATAACCAATTTTGCACCATGTCTGCTCCGCGAGTAGATCCAAGTTTCAGAATGTATTCGGGATGCTCCACGTAATGCCGAGTCACGCTCATGCCAATGCTGCTACCCGGCTTGTCTCCAGGTTTGGGTTCAGCAAACTCCTTGTGATGCGCGTCATTCAGACGAAACGAAATAAAGGCGGCCTGTTTCGTGGCTCGGCAGCGGTCCACAAAAATCTGCACCACGTCACCGCCCCTCATCACAAAATTACCAAATGAATCAGGCCCGACTCCGTAGCGTTCTTTGATCCAGGCATAGTGTGCCTCTAGCGGCAAGACCTTGCTGGGCCACATAGGCACCATGCCCAGACCTGGCTGAAGAAAATGAGCATCTACAAGCCCTGCCACCTCATCCACAGTAGCCTCTAACATTTTGGCCCGAAAAGGCTCACGCGCCTGATGATAGGGACTGACACAACTGCTGATGTTCGTGGTGTCATTGCTATAAATGACGCGGAACGGAGCCTTGGCACGCCCTTCCGCCGATTGAGCAAAGGAAGGGACGGTAAGAGCAGCAGCGGTGGTCTGGAGAAAACGGCGACGATGGAGCATGCAGAGAACGGGTGAAGGCGATCTGTAACCAACGACCACGACCGCAGGCTCATGCAAAAAACTTCACCTCCACCCTGAATCCAGCTTAACCCGATGGCCGCGATCAATCGCGGAGTTCGGCTTAAGCCAAAGCTGCTAACAGCTTCCCGTGAATGCCGTCAAAACCGCCATTGCTGAAAATCACAATCACGTCTCCAGACTTCGTCTCTGCCTTCAGGCGGGAGACAATGGCTTCTGTGTCGTGCTCATGGAAACAGGCTTTGCCAGCCGAACTGACGCTCAGCGCCACCATCTCTGGGTCCAGACGATCCGCAGCAGCCACCTTTTCAGGATTGGCCACCGCAGCGATGACGGAGCCGTCAGCTTCCTTGAGTGCTTCGATCAATTCATTTTGCAGTACATTTCGACGGCTGGTGTTTGACCGTGGTTCAAACACGGCCCAAAGACGTTGACCAGGATATTTCTGACGCAGACCACGCAGAGTTTCGCGCAGAGCTGTTGGATGGTGACCAAAGTCATCCATGATGGTGATGCCACCCGCCACACCACGCACCTGCTGACGCCGACGAATACCTTTGAAGGTTTCCAAGCCCTCACGAATTTCATCATCGGTTAGGCCCGCATGACGCGCCGCGCCAATGCACATCGCCGCGTTGCGCACGTTAAATTCACCAATCATCGGAACACTGAAAGGCACCCCGTTGATTTCAAAAGCCGTTCCTTCCGGACTGGCTTCCGTGATGTGGATGCGCTCACTGCAACTCTCCCCCAAACCCACCGTTTTCACAGGAGCATAACTGTGCAGTGACAGGCAATTTTGATCATCACCATTCAGCAGCACCAGACCGTTGCGCGGCACGCTATTGAGCAGACGCTGAAAGGTCAGCAAGATGGCGGCGAGATTTTCAAAGATATCCGCGTGATCAAACTCAATGTTATTCACGATCACACACTCCGGCAGGTAGTGCAGGAATTTTGACCGCTTATCAAAGTAGGCCGTATCGTATTCATCCCCTTCGATAGCAAAAAGTTCGCTATGATTGAAACGAGCACCGGTACTGAAATTCTCCGGCACACCACCGATCATGTAGCCTGGATTCTTCCCAGCATGCTCAAAAATCCACGCCAGCATCGTAGTCGTCGTCGTTTTCCCATGAGTACCGCTGACCACAAAACTACGCTTCCCCTGAATAACCTCCGTTTTCAAAAGCTCCGCCATGGAGACGTAGGGCAGCTTTAGTTCCAGTAGGGTCTCCAGTTCCTCATTGCCACGGGAGATGGCATTTCCTACCACATAGAGATCCGCAGATTTAGGCAGGGTTTCCGCACGGTAACCTTCCATCACGGTGATGCCAGCCTGGCTGAGCACATCCGACATCGGGGGATAGACCTTTTCGTCTGACCCAGAAATAGTATAACCGAGAGCGCGCAAAGCGACGGCGGTGGACCCCATGGCGGTGCCACAGATGCCGATGAAATGAAGATGCTTAGAAGAGGACATGACGAAAGCCCACGCTGGCTGCACGCGGTTGATCTCTCAAGTAGGGCAAGAAGAAAGCCGGGCAAGAAGATTCCTGAGAGAATTCGAAATGCCTTGGGTTAAGTTACATCTTCTGAACTTGTGAGACACTCCTTCAAGATATGGAGAAGAGATTCAGCCGTGTAAGGTTTGGAAACAAAATATTTCACCCCCTGTCCTGATGCTTTAGTCACCGCATCATTGGTGGTGATGCCACTGGCCGCAATGATCCTAAGATCTGGTTTCATTTTTAACAAGACCTTGATGGTGGCAGGACCGTCCATCACAGGCATCATCATATCCGTCAAAACAATGTCGATGGAATCTTTATGCTGCGCAAAGAGCGTTACAGCTTCAGCACCATCGGAAGCCAAAATGACCCGGTAACCGAAGGCTTGCAGAGTTTGCTGGGTGATGTCGCGGATGGTTTGCTCATCATCTACGACAAGAACTGTTTCCCCACGGCCACAAGGTAACACCTCCGAAGGCGCATCCTTTACTTGATGACTCTGCGCTTCACGTGCGGGAAGGTAGAGGCTAAAGCGGCTTCCCTTGCCGGATTCACTCTCCACCCGGAAGAAGCCCCCATGACTTTTCACAATGGCCAATGAAGTTGACAACCCCAAGCCCGTACCTTTCCCTAACTCTTTTGTGGTGAAAAAGGGGTCAAAAATTTGCTCAATGATGCTCTGCGGGATTCCTGAACCAGTATCATCCACTCGGAGCATCAGATAGGGGCCCGGTCTAGCATCCAGATTCATCGCCGCATAGTTTTCGTCCAAAGATTTATTTTTGGCACTCACCGTGATACGCCCTCCATCTGGCATGGCATCACGGGCATTCACACAAAGATTTAAAATCACTTGGTGCAACTGAGTTGGGTCACCTACGACTGGCCAGAGATCTTCCGAGTAGTCGGAAAATATTTGGATATTCTTCGGGAAGGTGTCCCGAGCTATTTTTTCGATATCCCGTATTAACATTTGTGCATGCACATCCATGCGCCGCCCCTCCATACCACGCGCAAAAGAAAGCACTTGATTGACCATCTCAGCACCTCTCTGGGCGCTTTGAGAAATGGTTGAAAGGATGTCCAGCCCAGTCGGATCACGGACCGTCATCTTCAAAAGATCAATGGCCATCATGATCGGAGCCAAAACATTATTCAAATCATGGGCGATTCCCCCAGCGAGGGTGCCTATACTTTCCATGCGTTGTGCCCGCAGGAATTGCTGCTCCAGTCTTTTCTTTTCCGTGATGTCCGTATTGATACACAGAACAGACTTGGGCAGGCCCGCACTATCGTTGACCAAGGTCCAGCGGCATTCGCATGTCAACGGTTTACCATCTTTAGCAAATTGATCCAATTCCCCCACCCATTCCCCTTCTTCAAAGAGTTGGGTAATGGCGTAATCAAAGGCATGCCTATCACGATAAAAAACATCCGTTACACACTTGCCTAACATTTCCTCAGCAGTCCAACCATAGAGCGCTTCAGCACTCTTGTTCCAATAGGTAACTTGATGATTGAGGTCACGAACCAGAATAGCGTCTTGCGCTTTGTCTAACAGCGAGGCTTGCTCTCTCATCAGTTCATCCGCCTCTTGGCGTTCCAACTCATCAGCGACACGCGCGGCAAAAATCTTCAGTGTCGAATGAACCAAAGAAGCCTGATCCAAAGGTCTGCGGAAAAAGACTCCCATAATGCCACTGACCTGCCTTTCTGTGTCCATCAGCGGAATACCCGCATAAGCCTCAATACCATTTTCCCGCAACCAACCATCACTCGGAAACTGAACCTGGACATCCTTCTCAAAAATGCAGGTGTATCCCAGGCTTACTCCCTCACAAGGTGTACCTGGCAAAGGGTAAGTAATATGCTCCTGAAAAAGGCCATCCATGAATAGAGCTCGGGTTTCAATGCACTGACGTTTTTCCGGTTCCAAGCGCCCGACCAAACCGCCATCCGCATCCAAAGCCTCCACCATATTACGCGTTAGGGATTGGAAGAAGTCCTCCCCATGTCCCGCAGAAACGGCTTGGGAAACCTTCAAGACAATGT
>JAOZVT010000887.1 GCA_025869455.1 Prosthecobacter sp. | reverse complement strand
CTTCCTCACTTCAGACGAATGGTTTCGCGGCATCGAAATCAGCACCGGCCCAGACGGCAGCGGCTTTATCCTGGATTGGAGCGACACGGGCGAATGCCATGAAAGCACCGGCGTCCACCGCACCAGTGGCCGCATTTTCAAAATCAGCTACGGTGAACCAGGCCCACCCAAGCCTGCCGAATACCCACGCTGCCTCATGGGCACAGGTAAACTGCCCGCCTTATGGAAGCAGTATCAGGCAGGCCAGACTAGCGTCGCGGGCTTGCTTCCGCTGCTGAAGGATGAGGATGAACACGTCCGCGCCTGGTCCATCCGCCTGCTCACCGACTTCTGGCCGCTGGACACCCTCACCAGCAAGCGCCCGACCAAGGACGTCTTTGACGAAACCATTTACACATCATTGGTTAATCTTGCCAAGACCGATTCCTCCAGCTTTGTCCGCCTAACCCTGGCCAGCACGCTGCAACGCCTGCCCCACCAGCACCGCGCTGCCCTGGCCATGGAATTGGTTAAACACACCGAAGACGCAGAGGATAAGAACCTCCCTTCCCTCGTCTGGTTTGGCCTCATTCCATTGGGAGATAGCGACCCGATGGCCCTCGTCTCCGTGGCCAAAGTGTGCACCTGGCCAAGCACCACCCGCTGGATCACCCGCAACCTCGCCAGCCGGATCGAGACCAATCCCGCCCCCCTGAATGCCCTCTTGAGTGATGCAGGCAGCCCAGCCAGCAAAGAAGCCATTCTTAAAGGCCTCAGCGAAGCCTTCCAAGGCTGGCGCAAAGCCCCCAAACCAGAAGCCTGGGATGCATTTGCCCAATCCTTCTCCCAGACAGAAGCCACCGCCCTCCGCGAGCTATCTACCCTCTTTGGCGATGGTCGTGCCTTGGATGCCGTCAAAGCCCTGGCACTGGATTCCAAAGCCGAGCTTACCAACCGCATCGCCGCGCTCAAGACCCTCATCGACGCCCGGCCTGATGACCTGCGTGAAGTGTGTGAAACCCTCATTGATACCCGTGGCCTCAATGGTCTTGCCGCCAAGGGCCTAGCTCAGTTTGATGATCCCAAGATTGGTCAAAAACTCGCGACCAGCTATAAAAAATTCAGTCCCGAAGACCGGCCTAGTGTCATCGCCGCACTCGTCTCCCGCCCATCCTTTGCCAAAGCCCTCTTGGATCAAGTCGCCTCTGGCAAAATCCCACGCACTGAGCTTTCCGCCTTCCACGCCCGCCAAATCCGAGGTTTGGGAGATGACAGCCTAACCAAACGTTTGACTGAAGTTTGGGGAGAACTCCGCGACTCCGCAGGGGACAAAACCAAGATGATCGAAGAGCTCAAAGCCAAGCTCACACCGGATACCTTGGCCAAGGCCAATCTCAGCCAAGGACGCATGATGTTTCAGATCTGCGCAGCCTGCCACATCATGTATGGAGAAGGCGGCAAAGTCGGCCCTGATTTGACAGGCTCAGGCCGGGCCAATCTGGATTACCTCTTGGAAAACATCGTGGACCCCAGCGGGGTCGTCAGCGCAGATTACCGCATGAGCATGCTCACGCTTAAAGATGGCCGCGTTCTCAGTGGCGTCATCACCCGCCAAGACGCACGCACACTCACGCTGCGGCTGCTGACAGAAGAAACCACCGTGGAAAAAAGCGAGATCTCCAAACAAGAAACCTCCCCCGTTTCCATGATGCCTGAAGGTTTGCTGATGGCCTTCCAGCCGGATCAAGTTCGCGACCTCATTGCCTACCTCATGCACCCTTCCCAAGTGCCGCTGCCCAAGTGATGCGAAAAGACTTCCCTCCGCTCTGGATAGCCTGAGATAACGGATCAAAACTCCCCACCGCGCATCACCTTGCTGAGATACCAGGCCAGCACCTGCGGACCATAAAAGACCCACAAGGCAGCACCTGCGGCCAGGTAAGGACCAAAGGGCAGCTTCGTTCCCCATTGGGCACGTCCCGTGAGGCGAGTAAACCCTGAAACCAGTGTCCCCAGAATGGATGCGGAGAAGATGGTAAACAGCACCGCCTTCCACCCGACAAAGGCCCCGATCATCATCATAAAATGGACATCGCCCAGGCCCATGGCCTCACGCGGGATCAGCACCCCCGTCGTGGTTCCTTCCAGTTTAGTCACGCCTTCCAGGTTAAATTCCTCCACCTTACCCGCCGCATCCTTCACCTTCATCGTTTCCACATACAGCTCCACCGTCACATCGGTAAACTTCGTGTCATTCACCCGCAGGCTAGGGCTAGTCACCACCAGGCGATCCGTCGGACGCTGCATGCCAAACAGGTCCACCCATTCGATCTTGTCTTCCCCCACCGTCACAATCGGCGGTTCATTTTCATCCGGCTGAGTGACACTCCAGTCCTCTGGTTTTTCAAAAGTGATCCGTTTGCGCCCAAAGGCCAGTTTACCCAGCTCAACGACCAATCTCAGCCCCCCAAAACCCACAGCGGCACTGGCCAGAGACATCAGCCCCCCTTCCCACCAGAGATCCAGCCCCTGCAAGGAAGGCACCCAAATAGAGGCCAGCACGCCCGCGATCGTCCCATAAAAAGTAATCTCCGCAGGCAGCAGATAATGCTCAATATCAATGAACGTACCCGCGATCAGCAAGCCCATGAAAACCCACAGGCACATGACCAAGGGGCCCCACTGCGTCAGATCCCGCCAGTCACCCATGAAGTTCCACAATACAGCGTAAAACATCATCCCCGTGAAGAGCTCCACCCCCAGATATCTTGGCGAAATGGAGGTGTGGCAGTTCGCACAGCGACCACGCAGCAAGATCCAGCTCAGAATGGGTACATTGTGATACCAGGGAATCTGATACTTACAGTTCGGGCAAAAGGAGCGCCGGGGCTGGTTCACAGACAGACCACGTGGCACACGATAAATGACCACATTCAAAAAGGAGCCGATGCCCGCGCCGATGAAGAAAAATAAAACGTGCAGGAGAGCATTGAGAATCTGATAACGAATCATGAGGAGGGGTTCTCTGGAAACTTGCCTTGCCATTCGCGTGAGAGGAAGCAAAAAAAGGGAAGATGTGTTCTCTCCCCCGCTTTGTTTGGATTGGTTTGCTGCTTTTGAGCGCCTGTTCCGCCCCGTCCAAGCAAAAAGGACTCGTCGATCTCCGCCGCACCATCCCTAGCATCGCGGTAGATCTGCGCTATAAAACAGCCCAAAACGTCACGGGAAAACCCCTCTACCCTGCGGACATGCCCTGCCTGCTCCGTGAATCTACCGCTAAGAAACTCAAAAAAGCCCAGTCTCTGCTGCGTGCCCAAGGTTACGGCTTACTCGTTTGGGATGCTTGGCGTCCACCGGAGGCCCACCAGCGACTCTATGGCAAAGGTGCACAAACCGGCATGTTTCTGGATCCCGTCCACGGCTGGTCCCGCCACTGTGGCGGCATCTCCCTGGATGCCACCTTAGTGGATCGTGAGGGCCGTGAGCAGCCCATGCCCACTTACTTTGATGAAGACTTTCACCGGGCCTCCAGCCATCAGCAGCCGCGAGACCCCATCATTCGGCGGAATCTCGGGATGCTTCACCAAGCCATGACCCAGGCCGGGTTCAAGCCCCTTCCCGGTGAATGGTGGCATTTTGATGATCTAGAGTTTCTCTACCGCCCCATCCCCGTCATCTGGGCGCGGGACATCGGCGTGCGAGTTGCACCTTAGATTTTCACCTCACTTCAGCGGCGGCAGATTGTCATACGCACTCTGCGGCAGCTCCACCATCTTTTGCCGACTGCCCTCCCCGCGCAGCAGCGTGATCTGGCTTTTAGCGCACCCCAGGCTTTTCGCCAAAAACTGGATCAGCTCTGTATTCGCCTTCCCCTCCACAGGGGGTGCCCCCAATTTGATGAGCAAGACGGAACGGCCTTTTTCATCCATTCCCCAGCCTGCATAATCAGACTTTCGCGCATTCGGTGTCACTCGCACCACCAGTTGGGTCATCGTATCATTCATCCTCGTGCCGCTAAGATGCCAGAAGCAATGGCTTCTGCAATCGCTTGCCGATGCGCAGCACTCCCGCAGCGTTTTGATTCCGTGCGATTGCTCAAATAACCGCACTCCACCACCGTCG
>JAOZVT010000886.1 GCA_025869455.1 Prosthecobacter sp. | reverse complement strand
CCCCCGGTGATCAATCGGGCGATTAAACCCTGTTGTACCTACCCGTAGTTCTGAAGAAAAAATCGATAAAGGGGGATAAAAAGTCGCGTCAACATCCAAACCAGAACCGGCTGGAACCGCCGCAGAAGCTACCACGTTGAGATCATCTCCCACATAGACACGCAGGGGTGCTATCATGGACAGCCCTGCTGTGTATTCAGTAAGGTCTTTCCCTTGGCGGATGATCACACACATGTCTTCCTCCGCAGGAGGGTCGCTGGGTGGTAGCACCGTTAACAACGGGTCAACGGTAGCATCCACGCCGAAATAGAGGCTGTGATTCGTCGCCACAGATGCCCCCCCTTGAGACTGCAACCAAGCGGCTAGCAGAGTTGGATAAAAGGTTAGGCATGAGCGGCTGGAATTGGTAAGCTCTGTTTGAAAAGGCATCACCGATCCACCTGCCTCAAAGACGGTTGGCCAGTTGACATCTCTTTGCAGTTGGACCTCGTTCGTGCCTCCCGCTTGGTTCTTAAAGCGCACTCGAATAGTCGTGGGTGTCTGATCTTCAATGCTCACCATGTGAGTTGCCTCCACCGTGATTGCGCAGAGTTGCGCCCCAGCCGTGTAAGTATCCCAAGCATTCTGTGTGCTACCAGTTGCCGCACGATTTAGGTAACCTGTTCCAGTGGGCAATGGAATAAAATTCAAGCGTCCAGAATTGGCAGAGAGCGCGACTGGAAGTTCTTCTGTTCCTTGTTGAGCTTGCAAGCGTTCACGTTCGCCCAAAGCATCAAAGTCTGATCTAACGGTTACTCCGCCCAAATTGGTTTCCCCTGCTAGTTCGATCCCACTTCGTCCAGCCAAACGGGAGGCACCATAAGCCCCCTCGACCTGCATGCTCTCTGCATAGACGGAGCCATCAATGGAAACGGTATCCACATTCCAGGCCGTGCCATCTTGATGCTCACCAATCTTTGCAAACGTTGCGGCTTCGATGGGCATCTGCGATGGCACCTCATACAAAGAAAGCACATAATGCCGTGCCACACTGTTTCGGCTATTGCCGTAATTCACCGTGAAAGCCCACCAGTTACGTTTAGCCACAAACGGCTCCCCAGGGGCCGCATAGCCAAACCGTATGTTTGGATAGGGGATTAAATTGAATGTTGGATGAGCGGTTACATCTGCCAACAAACCTGGTGACTGAATATTATAAATTTTCAGCGGTGATATGATTGGGCGTAGAGCATCCGCCGTCTGAAGAGCTGTGCTCATGTCCAAGAGCGGAGGCACCTTTCCGGCGAATGCAGTTTGGTCAAAAACGGCAGCGTAGTCAGTAGTTCCAGGTGTGACCCGGCCTAACTCGCCAGTAAGAGAAGTGATCCAACTTTGCACTTCAGCATCGCTATGATCTCCCACATTGGCACTGCGTTTACTTTGCAGACCTAATGTAGCTAAAAGCTCTGGAGACATCCGATTGGATGCGGAAGATAACGTGATCGATTCGCTAAAGATGCTATTCCAGGAGTAGGCATCACCTTCCGCTAAATCGGCTTTCATGCACGCCACCGCCTGATTTGGAAACACCGTGACTAGGGCTCTTAACAAGGCTTCCTCACGCTGTTGGTAATCCACTTTAAGCTGTGTTTTAGAGGCCTGATCACGATTCATCAGAGATTGCTCAAATAGCATCAACAGGCTAAAGACAAGCATGAGTGCCATGCCTGTGACGAGAGGCAAAGCTGCAAATCCCGAGTCGCGGTTAGACGGATATAAGCGCTTCATCGGGCACCTCCAGAGTAAGTGATTTCTTCTCCATTAGGCCCCGTTAACGTCACCATTAAGATGCCCTCGTCTGCGCGGAAGCTCGCGCCTTGCAGCCCTTGACAAATCAACCATGAATTGTAGCTCCCATCCAGTTGGGGCGTGTAGAAACGCAGAGTTGTTCCCGTGGCATTGTCAACTGCTGCAATGAATCGTTCTTGCGTTGTCTGATCAGCGCCTTTGAAAAATAAACGTACGGCTTCTCCTCCCACCAGGACGGGGGCACCTGCAGCCTGTGCAGCCTCCAAATCTGCGTACACAAAGTAATGGTCTGATTGCTGAAAGATTCGGCCCAAGATATCGCCAATTTTAGGAGCCTCTTCAGCCAGAAAAGACTGACGCTGCGCTAAGCTCATGAAGGTCAAATGCTGCTGAAGCATCACCACTAGGGCACCACTCAGCATCACCATCAGTCCCATCGCCAAAGAGATCTCTATCAGCGTAAAGCCTGCGCGTCTTCTCTTAGGTACTTGGGGTTGGATGATCCTCATTGGACACGCAAGATGGACCGACTTTTCGTGTACTCTTTTTCTCCAATGTTGTAGGTCAGCACAGAATGAAGCTTCCAGATCGTCATGGGCAGATCATTGTCCTGCAAGACTTCAGCCGTACGACAGCGTTTCAGGTTAGCCGTTACGGGCACACCTCCTGGCAACTTTCCTAGAGTCACCGTTTCTCCCTCCAAGGTATCGACTTCGGTCAGATCAGGCCATACGGAATTGGCAGATGTCACATCCGCAAAAGCCATGCGATTTGCCAAAGCTGTTTCGCGCGTCAGATAGGCATCTGTCAATGTCTGCATGATGGACCACTGATTGCCAGATAGTGCTAGCATGGAGGCTCGCATGAGTTCCAGCGCTAGCATAACCGTCAGACCCAAGGCCAGAGAAACCTCAATCAAGAGGCTCCCTTTCCGTGAACGTGAAGGATGGAAACGTACCTTCATGGCCCCGTCGCAAGTTCCGTTGTGCTAATCTGCCCGCGTGATGAGATGACGCGGTCCACTTCAAAGGTCACATAAAACAGACGCTCAGCGGCCCGGCTATGAAAAGGCGTTTCTGTGATCACTTCTAACGTGTATTCACCATCATCAGGCGTGTAGTTAGACAAATCATCAATCGAGATACTGAGGGATTGAGGCACATTCGTGGAGCCCTCAGTTTGATCAGGATTGTAATACTGCCCAAACTTACGCTCGGTTCCAGTAATCACGCTCCCTACTGTCCCCAAAACTTGACCTCCTTGATAAAGCTGAACATATGTTTTTGAGTCTGGGTACAGGTCATTTAAGGATACCACTATGGCTGGAATACGGTCAATAAACACCTGACCAGATGCGACGTTTGAGATGTTCGCGGTCGCGACGGGCCAGATTTCAATCTTGGGTTGAAGCAAAATGGTATCTGGAACCTGATAAGAGGCATAACGAACAATGGTAAATGTCTCATCTCCGTTCCCTTCACTCAAAGTCGCTGAGGTAAGTTGATGGTAGAGTGGACCAAACGTGTAGTCCCCATTCTCCAAATTTGAATCCTCCAAAAGATAGGATTCCTGGTTCAGGGAGGAGTAGGTCACAGGGTCATAATTTTTCCCTGATACCGAGAGATATACCGTGCGTTCAGCGGTGCTGCTGCTGCCGTCCACCAAACCTTCTACATGGATATTGACCGTGAAAGGACGATCCGCTCGCGTACGCTTCACAAAAGAACTGCTGGAAATGTCCCCCCGCACGTAGTCATCCTCAGTGACAATGGTAATGGTTGCCTCTGGATTGTAGGTGCCAATGAGTTTGGTATCTAACAAATAGATGTTTGTATCCCAGGCTGTCCCCCGTGCAAAAAGTTCATACAAGGAGCCTGTTTCATTCACTCGTACTGGGGCTGTGTAAGATCCACCTTCACCTGTGATGGGTGTATCATAAATTTGGCCCGTGGCTAAATCCGTTTGGCGTACCCAAGCCTCTGGATCATCGGCTAAAACAGACGTGGCGAAGAGGCCAAGTAGCAGCAGTTTGGCATTCATAATTCACGGTTTCTTTGCGGGCGTTGTTTCTGAGGCCGCCTCCAAGACGGTAATGGGACCGCCTTTATAGACTGCGACTAACACGCGTCTGTCAGTAGAGATACTTCGGAGCAAAGTTTTAGCGGCCTGCTCATTCCCCTTCGCCATGGTAAGCGTGACTTCCTTCGCGCCGAGCCAGTCTGCGTTGCGTTTTAAAAAGTTAGGCCAAAACGTAAAATCACCCTGTGCCTTTGCCAGTACGTGGGATCTTAGTGATTCAGGCAGATGCAAAATGGAACCAATAGGAACCAGGGTAAACTTCTCGCCATCTGATAAGATGATGGACCGTGTCCATAAGGAGCTTTGCGCTACTGGCGGTTTTTCGACCACTGGC
>JAOZVT010000885.1 GCA_025869455.1 Prosthecobacter sp. | reverse complement strand
ATGGTCGAGGAGACATCGTGGCGCAGAGCGATGGCAACGCCACGCTGACGTGGACGGCCAGCTACGAAGCCTACGGGAAACGCCCCGCAGAAACCGGGACGAATGAAGACAAACAGCGCGCCAACAGCAAAGACGAAGACCCGACAGGCCTGCTGAATGAAGGCTTCCGGTATCGCGACATCGAAACGGGCGTGTGGATGAGCCGTGATCCGGCGGGTTTTGTGGATGGCCCCAACTTGTATGCTTATGTGAAGCAGAATCCTTGGACGAGTTTTGATCCGCTGGGTTTACAGGTTAAAGTAACAAATGAACAGAAAACAAATAAGCAAGGAAACACATATTCACACACGAAGATCGAAATGAATGTTGTGATTGTTGATGGCTCAAAAGGCCGAACGAGATTGGATAATAAAACACGAACTGTAAACCAGACTAAAAGAACAAGAGAGGAACTGAATGCTATTGGTGAAGACTATAAAAATGCAGTCGAAAAAATATGGACTCGAGATCTATTAAACGAAAAAGGGGAAGTAGTTAGAGGGATTGAAACCCATGTGTCAGTAACAGTAGTGACTTCAGCCAAAGAGCTGGCTGAGCATAATGATGATCACATAGTGATGATCGTTGATGACATTCCAGACGGAAAAGCTAAAAGCGTGATTGGACGGACGGATCGTATTGGAGGCAAAATCACAGCAATTGAAAATGAGCACATTGAGCAGTACGAAAGAAGCACATCGTCATCGCAGAAAAGTTCTTTTTATATTACAGCGGCACATGAAGCTGGCCATAATTTCGGATTGTTTCATCCTTACGGAGAAGGGGATGGAAAGGATAAAAGCAATCCACTTACCATGCCACTTCCACATAATATAATGGCGTATGAGAACCGAACTGAGATCCATCCTTTTCAGATTGATGCTATTCAAAATAACTACGATCTTAAGTTACTTAATTTAGAGCACAGCGGACTAGCTCCATGGGGACCAACAAATATTCCCAAATACAGACTTCCTTAACGTCAAGATAAAACTCACTGATTATGAAAATTACACTTGCTTTTTTTTCTTTTTTGCTTGCATGTTGCTGCTCCGAAATTAGGGGGAAGCAAGATAGTTCTATCAGTATTGTTTATTCAACAATTTTGAGTGCATTGACATCGAAGGTAGTTGAAAAGGATGTGAACGATCTATATGGAGCATGGCAGTCCGAGAGTAGCAATACTCTCATTCTGATCGATAAACACAATAAAGCTGTTGTTTTAAATGTAGTGTTAATAGGAGACGCGGAACTTTTGTCCGATGGAGGGGTGCAAATCAGTCGCAGGTTTCCCTCTTCGCCCTCTAGCGCCGAAGTTTATGGAGTCCTGCATAATGGTCGAATTGTTCGACAAAAATATGATTATGCGGAATTTTTTAACAAAAAAGGAATGAAATGAACGTACGTGCCAACCAATAGCCTTGACCATGCCAAGCTATTCGAAAAATTGAAGTGCTACCACATTCCTCCTGCGTCGGGCTGCGCTAACTCGGCTATGAAAACCCCATATGTTCAAGGATCCCGCCCGGTCTGCATCCCCCCGTGCCGAAGCCACGCGAAGGGGGATGAAGAACGGACAAAACCGCCTGGGTGGAAGGGGCCAAGTTCGCCTACGTCTGACTCATTCTTCTAGCGTGTAGTCTAACTAATGATTGCTATGAACCGCACGCCACTATCCGTCAAGCCTTGCCAGAGTGGAGTCCGTAAGACATCATGCTCACTGTGTTGATGACGAAGAAGACGCTGAACCTGAGGGTGTGGCTAGCTCTGGCGGGCTGGCTTTTACTCCCAAATGAACGTACGAGCCAACCAATAGCCTTGACCATGCCAAGCTATTCGAAAGTATGAAGTGCAACCACCTTCTCGGCTATGAAAACCCCATGTGTTCAAGGATCCTGTCTGAACTGCATCCCCCGTGCCGAAGCCACGCGATGGGGGATGAAGAACGGACAAAACCGCCTGGGTTGGAAGCGGCCAAGTTCGCCTACGTCTGACTCAACATCCCAACGCCTTGCCCGCCTCGGAGCGATGTCCTGGTCAACCGGCCTTTCCCCTGCGGCAAGTGGATGGGGTGAGGGGAAATGGGCCACGACTTCAGTGAGGGATGCGACTGGCTGCACGATGTCTCTTTCTTCCATGAACCGCACGCCCCTATCCGTCAAGCCTTGCAAGCTCGCAGGCCATAAGACATCATGCTCACTGTGTTGATGACGAAGAAGACGCTGAACCTGAGGGTGTGGTTAGCTCTGGCGGGCTGGCTTTTACTCCCTCAGATTTTAGTCTCTTCGCCATGGGTGAATGGGGCGACTCGGGCCGTGGAGTATGATTGGGATGCGTGGGATCGGTTGCGGGAGGTGAAGGTGCCGACCACGGCCACGGCGCAGAAGATTTACCGTTACAGCTATGACTATCGCATGCGGCGCATCGCGATGGCACAGACCGGGGGTGGACTGACGACGCGGCACACGGCGGTGCTGTACAGCGGTGGGCTGAGCGTGGTGGAGTATAACCGAACAAATAACAACACGATTACGAACTCGACGCTGTCCTCCATGCAGTATGTGCGGGGGCCGGACATGGGCGGGGGCGTGGGCGGGCTGCTGTACACGTTCCGGCGCAGTGGGGATTCGCTGGTGCAGAGGTTTAACCTGAGCAATGGGCGAGGAGACATCGTGGCGCAAACGAGCAACACGGGAGCGCTGACTTGGACAGCCAGCTACGAGGCGTACGGGAAACAGACGAAGGAAACAGGAACGAACAACGATCGGCAACGAGCCAACAGCAAGGAAGAAGACCCAACAGGGCTGCTGAATGAAGGACACCGATATCGGGACCTAGAAACGGGCGTGTGGATGAGCCGTGATCCGGCGGGCTTTGTGGATGGTCCCAACCTGTATGCCTATGTGAAGCAGAATCCTTGGACGAGTTTTGATCCTGATGGATTGAAGGCCGTGGTGTACTTCAAAAACCAGGAGGACTACGATCATGCCACCAAGGTGCAGAAGAACTCAAAAGACGGTGGGTTCTACAAAGATGCTAGGCTGGTCCTGCTGAAGGAGAAGGATCCTCGAAATGTTATCTTTGACAAGTCCACCCCGACAAAGATTAACGGTGTTGTTGAGGGTGGCGTCCGATACGACAAAGGGTCATTCGTTGGCACTGACGCAGCTTGGTTTTTTGATAACACAACTCATGCCAAGAGCATCACTGACTGGTTCAATCTCGGAGGTAGTCTAGCCGATATCTCCAGAGGTGTGCTAGCTAATATCGGGAATGGAGCTGCGCTGACTGCTTCAGCCCAGATTACCTCAAAGACCTCAATTGAGACGATTAAGCAAGTTGAGAAAGCTGCGGCAGCTAAAGCCGAGCAAGCTGCCGCTGATGTCATGACGGCAGCAAAATTCTCCAAACCTGCCCCAACAAATCCTGTCATTGCAAACATGTTTAAAGAATCGCCCGAAGCTGCGGTGAAGATGCGAGACAGCCTTCCAGCAGCCGAGAAAGAAATGTGGGCAAAACATTTTTCTGATGTAGCCTCCAAGACAAAAAGCGAAGCAGGGCGGCTTCTGAACGAAGCGAGGGCGGCTTTTCTGAGAGGTCAAACTCAGACGCCGCCTGGGAACATTACGAACTTCCAAAAGAAATGAATGCGCAGGAAATTATCACTCCCTTTCTGAACAATGTCTTTGACGAAGCGGTGCTTGCTGGTTCGACAAAAGCTGTATTGACCGCTACAGTAGTGAGATCTCTCCGAGTGGCGGTAGGGGTTGAATACTTCGATATACTGGTGCATCAATTGGAAGCCTCTGGAAAGGTTAAGTGGTTGGGGAAACTCGAAATGATCGACAACAACACCCCAGTCATTGAAATTACGGACTATGTTTCTTGATCGTAAAAAATGAAAAATGAACGTACGAGCCAACCAATAGCCTTGACCATGCCAAGCTATTCGAAAAATTGAAGTGCTACCACATTCCTCCTGCGTCGGGCTGCGCTAACTCGGCTATGAAAACCCCGTATGTTCAAGGATCCCGCCCGGTCTGCATCCCCCGTGCCGAAGCCACGCGATGGGGGATGAAGAACGGACAAAACCGCCTGGGTTGGAAGCGGCCAAGTTCGCCTACGTCTGACTCAACATCCCAACGCCTTGCCCGCCTCGGAGCGCTGTCCTGGTC
>JAOZVT010000884.1 GCA_025869455.1 Prosthecobacter sp. | reverse complement strand
ATCGGATTGTTGTTACTGGATGGGAAACGCCGCCTTCGGGCGGCGTTTTTTGGGCTGTAAGTTTGACGCCTCTGTCATGGGGCGGGTAATGCACTGCACTGCCGGCATCCGCGACGCATGCGCATCATTTACTTCGCTTGGGCAGCAGATGAGTTTCCCGCGAGGAGGCTATCGTCCGGCAGGCTGATGGTATGTTGCCTTTGGATCATTCAGCATCAATGACTTGCCGCCCCGCCTCTACGGAATGCGATGTTCGGTTCGCGGGCGGTTTTCGTACCTGGAAGAATTCAGCGATGATGCGTAAAGCTTGTTCAGGTAAGGGAACCGTCCGTCCGCTTTGTCGGTGATAGCGGACGTCTAAGCCACGTTACGCCCTTCAAAAATAGGCCTCTAGCATGCAAGAAAGAATAGAAGAAAGTCGGCTAAAGGAGCGCTTTACGTCAAAAGCCCTTCAGCAATTTGAGGCGCGTGAGCGAGAACTCTTGGAATATCGAGAGTTAATTCAACAGCAAGAAAAACAATTAGACGAGTACCGAACGCGCCTTAAACAAGAACAGATGGTGCGAGAGCAGGAGCTTCAAAAGGAATTGGAGTCGCGCGAAAAGCATTTTGCTGATCGCGAGCGCAAGCTCTTTTCTCGTCAAAAAGAAATTGAGCGTCACTTGATGAAGCGCCAAGAAGAGGCGGAAGTCTTAAAGGCAAAGCTTGAACATGAAGTGATCTCTCGCGAAGCTCAACTGCAAGATGCGTTGCAACAACTCAATCTCGAGAAAGAGCGCTACACGGAAGAAAGCAGAAAGAAAATAGAGCGAACATCCAAGGACTACGTTTCTGATACGCTTAGTGCCTTGGACGAGAAGGAAGCTGAATTTCATCTAATTTCGAAGATCTGGAGTGCGATTGGTGCCGCATCGCTTTCTGGCGGTTTGGGCTTCTTTGGTTACGTTACTATCGCTAGTTTCGCGAGCACTCCGAATCCAGTAACTTGGGAGTTCATCACGTTTTCTGTTTTCAAGGGGCTGATAGCAGTAGTACTTTTTGCAGCCTTGGCAAAGTATGCCTTTCTATTCAGCAATTCCTATATGCGCGAGGCACTAAAAAATGCTGATCGTCGACATGCTATTAATTTTGGAAAGTTCTACCTAGAGTCATATGGTGCAGCTGCGGAGTGGGCCCAAATCAAGGAAGCCTTTGAACACTGGAATATCATTGGTGCTAACGCATTTTCCACAACCGATGAAAGCCAGCTTGATGTCACTGCCCTTGAGAAGGTTGCAAACACCATCGAGAAAATTCGAAAATCCTTACCGTCACCGAAATCCGAGCCAAGTGCATAACCCGGCGCTCAAACTCCCTCGAATCGGTCGCTGGGCGCTGCGCGATGAAGCCGCGCAGCGCCGTTTAGCTCCTCTTTAGGCATCGAAAATGCAGCCGACAGATATTCATGCGATTGTCAAATCCGCCGTCGCCGAGGGCGTCTGGTTTTCATGGTGGAGTTTCTTCATCGCCTTCCTTGTATCCCTTGTGGGGGCATATCTAGGCGCCTACATCACGCGCAAAGGTGAAGACAGAGCGACGCGTGAAAGTTTCGACCGTCTTCGAGAGCAACTTAGGCGGACAACTCTAGACGCTGAAGAAATCAAGCAGACGCTGTCCGGAAGAACTTGGCTCACGCAGCAGCAATGGTCCGCCAGAGAGAAGTACTACACAAATCTTCTGACACATCTTCATAAACTCCGTATCTCGCTCGACGATCTGCAGGAGTATTACTTTCAACCTGGATCCGAACATACGCCAGACAGTCAACAAGGAAAGCGCTTCCACGTCCTCTTGCAGCGGAGCAATGAAGCCTATAACGACGTACGAAGACTCATTGGACCCTCGTCTATTTTTCTCTCACCCGGCGCATCTGCGGCGCTTGAGAAACTCGTTGATGACCACTGGAGCATCACCCATTTCAGTGAATGCACTTCAACGTACGTTTCGGCAGCTCACGAACTGTCCGCTGACGTGTACGAGCGAATTTTGTCCGAGGCAAGACAGCAGTTGCAGGTTACGCGCACCGACGCCTAACTCCTCTGTCAAGCCAAGCCCCAACGGGGGCCACCAGGCCTCGACCACAAGTACGATGTACATTTTTTGTAGCTGGGGCTTGACTTCCCACCGTCGGTGCCGGTTTACCTCAAACGTTATTCCTTAAAAGAATGGTTGAGAATGAATAGATTGCTAGTCACCATATTTTTAATTTCAATGGCGGTCTTGAATTACGCGCATGCATTCAAGCTTGATCCATCAAGCAAACCAGACTCATCAAATCTTTATAAGAAGAGGTTTTTCGAACCAATACACGAGAACCTTACGGTTAAAGCAGTGAGGGCCGCAAATATTCTCGATTCAATGAAAAATGATCCAGTATTTCTCTCTTACATAGTTAAAGGGGTTAGATGGAACGATGATCCACTAAGCATGGCAAAGAAGAGGCCCCAAGACTTTTACATCTACTACAGAGATTCGTGCGGAAGGTCAGAGGAGGTGGATCCGTCATGGGATATTCTGTATAGAACTCATTGCGGGGATATGCAGTTTCTTCATGCAATGGCATCAAAGAGTGATGAAAGCGCACTCGAAACTAAAGAACTAATGTTTATGTGGGCCGAGTTTTCTTACCGAGTTGCGGCTGGGGATATCAGCAAGGATTTACGTTTTAGAAGTGTAGGAAAGAAGCTCGGAAAACGTTCATCTGAGCTATTTAATTACGTTATGACTTTTGACGGGCGCTTTCGCATGGAGTGGCAGCCAGAAATTTTATTTACTCTGGACTGCAAGAGAACTCTCTCAGTTAACGGGCTCCTGAATTCAGGAAGGCCAACTAAACTTAAGTGCAAAGATAACAATAATAAATTTTCTATAGAGGGGGTGCAAAACATAGCGCTTGGGTCTCTTTTGCATTTAATACAGGATTCATTTTCTGGAAGCCATGCTTCAAGAGAGGGTAACGTCGTCGGTGTTTCGAAAATTAGCGGGGCCGGTTTAATCAATCAGTTCGGGATCTATACCAGCCAAGACGAAAAGGCGCACGGACATGCCGACGAAAATATCGAAGATGAATGTGAACATATGGATCTTTCACTTACCGATCTGTCGGCAAAACTAATAGAACTCGCGGTTGATCAACGTAGTTCAGGTTCCGATAGATGGGCAGAGGCCGAAAAGCTACTGGAAAAAGCTTTTGCGATTAAAACCCTTGGTAAGAAACCTGGTGATATTGGATACGGCAGAACAATACGCTCCAGCGGACCCGCTGAAGCCGGCCGCTGAGCTCCAAGTTAGGCATCGCAAAGCGACTTATGCACATCACCGTCCCTATGTTTGAAAAGGGTCGCAGCTTTGTTCTCGCCAGTGGCTTGCTCAAAGCGTACGAGGGCCACCGGTTCGTGTACCTGCATCTCCTGTGTCAAGGCGTGGAATGCATTGGGAAAGCACTCCTCCTTAACCACGACTATGAACTGTACCGACTGAAGTTGAGAAAAGACTTCGGTCATGATCTGGAGATACTCGTTGCCGAAGTCAACGGGAACTCTGGCCAGCCGCTATTCACTGCCGGAGCGATGACGGAACTCAAGCAACTGAACTCGTACTACAAGCGTCAGAGTCTTCGCTACGGCGATGCGGTTGATTTCAACGACGAGGCTCTCCTAGTCTCAGCCGATAGTCTCTATCGAGAACTGGTCGAGTCCCTCACTGAACTCAATGTGAAGTTCGCTGCGGAGTGCGATGCCTAACCCTTTGCTCGAGCCGACCTGCTCCTGCAAGGCACCTTGGCCGCCGGGAGGAGTGAGCAATAGGGACAGGCCACGAATACAAAAACGCAGGGTGAGAAAATGCGCTCCCAGTTTTCTCAATCGCGATGACTTCGCCCACCAAGTCAGATCGAGGCTCTCACGTCCAACGTCGGCACGACTGAAAACGCCGCTCGTGTCCGTAAGAAGCATCATCACCCTTCGTCAAGTAGTCTTTACGAAAACACCAGCCCATCTCCATTGAACATGACGAAACTCCCCGACTGATGGACCAAGCCACCCACAACAAGATCGTTTCCTTCATCTGGGGCATCGCCGACGATGTCCTGCGCGACCTCTTCAAACGGGGCAAATACCCGGACGTGATTCTGCCGATGTGCGTCATCCGGCGGATGGATGC
>JAOZVT010000883.1 GCA_025869455.1 Prosthecobacter sp. | reverse complement strand
GTAGGATCCCGCACCCGGCGCACGAAGTTCATAGGTACCATTGGCGCGGCTATAGGTTTGGGATAGCGGTGTGGAGCTAGTGGGTGAATCCCCAATGCGGAAGAGTTGCAGCAATACACCCGGCACACCGAAGTCTGTGAGTGTGGAGAAATGCCCATCTTCATTCACATCCGCAAACACGAGGTTACCCACGCTGATCGGTTTGGGTGAGAAGCCTAAGTCCACCGTCAGATCTGAATCTCCTTCAAAGGAATCATCATCAAAGGACAAATGACCTGTCTCACCATTGGAGTCACCAGGTGCCAAGCCTGGTAGCACCGCAAACGCTGCGGTGCGCGCACCGACGGTCTGCACATTGCCTGAGGTAAAGGCATCCTGACCCACATTATCATCCACGAACACCCCGCCAGCATTCGGCGTAGCCACAGAAGGAATCAGATTTTCCAAAGCCCCACCACTGTTGAACTCACTGGCATTTACCCGCAGATGATAGGAACCCGGCGCAATGTTAAAGCTATACAAGCCACCGGAAGCCGTCGTCGTCGTGGCCAGGGGTGTACTCACTCCTGCCGCATTAGACCACAGTTCTACAGTCACGCCATCAATGCCAGACTCAATGTTAGGGTCAAAGATACCGTCACCGTTCGTATCACTGAAGACCAGATTACCGATCTGCACACGCGGCACAAAACCAAAGTCACGGGTCAAGTCCACGCTGGCATCGCTCGCGTCATCACTGTCACCACCCAAGCCACCTTCAGCACTACCCACAGGTGACGCAGAAGGATTCAGTTCAAACACCGCCGTGCTGATGCCATGCAGGTCTGGGCGTCCATCATCCAGGCCGTCCTCACCCACATCATCATCTCCAGAGATCGTGCCAGCCACACTCGCATGCTGATACAGCGGTGAGCCAGACAGGAACATCGTGAATGGCACATGCAGGAAGTAATTGCCCGGCGTCACATCGGTGAACAGGTAGTAGCCATTTTCATCCGTCGTCGTCGTCGCCACAGGGCTGTCAAAGACGGGCGACATCCAGTCCTCATAGAGAGCCACTTCCACATTCGCCAGACCTTCACCTTCATCTGCGCGACCATTGTAGTTGCTGTCGAGGAACACCAGATTCCCAACTGAGGCAGGCTTGGAGAAACCAAAGTCCACGGTCAGGTCCACGTTCGAATCATTCGCATCATCCATGAACGCATCCCTGCCGAACTCACCCGTGAAGTTTTCTGGCTCGTCCCCGGGTTGCAGCGAAAGGGTGGTGGAGCTAACTCCATACAAGGTCGCATCATCGTCACTGCCGTTTTCATCCGAATCATCATCCACACCAAAGTCTCCACCCTGCCCAGGCAGTGAACTCCAGCCATAGAGGGGTTTGCCAATCGCAAATTCGCTAGCGGGAATGTGCACCATGTAGTCGCCTGCGTTCAGATTACCAAACAGGTAAATGCCCTCATTCGTGGTCACCGTCGTAGCCAGCGGCGTAGCCGTCTGCGGATCAGCAGCAGCGGAAAAAAGCTGCACCTTCACACCATTGATGCCTTCACCATTGTCATAGTAGCCATTGGCGTTTCCATCCAGGAACACCAAGTTACCCACACCTACCGCATTCGGATTGGCTGTCGCAAAACCAAAGTCAATCGTGAGGTCGAAGTTGTTATCATCAAAAGCATCCGCATCAGCGGAGAGTCCCGTTTCCGTGCCGGCATCAATCGGCGCACCATCCACAGTTAGCGTGATCTCGCGCGTGCTGACACCATTCAAGGCTGGGCTAGCTTCATCAATGCCGTCTTCACCCACGTCATCATCAGCAGCGCCAGTCTGCGCGCCGAGCACAGACACAGTATCATACAATGGCCGACCTGCGGCAAATTCAGAAGCAGGGATGTGAACGATGTAATTACCTGAGCTCAAATAATCAAAGAAGTAACGTCCGCCATTCGCCGTCGTCGTGTTGTAAAGCGGGGTCGAACTTTCCGGTGTTTGCTCGTCGTTATAGATCTCCACACGCACGCCATCCACGCCTTCACCTTCATCCGCCACACCATTGCCATTGCTGTCTAGGAAGACCAGGTTACCGATCCCCACAGGGCTTTGGAAACCAAAGTCCACCGTCAGATTCACGGAGGCATCATTGTCATTGTCGCTCGTGCCATCGACACCCGTTTCACCATTAGAATCCGTCGGCGCACTGCCTGGGAAGAGACTGATGATTTCTGTTCTGACTCCATCCACCGAAGGAATGCCGTCATTCAGACCATCTTCACCCACATCATCATCTCCAGACAAACCTTCATTGATGCTCACGCGCTGATACAAAGGGGCACCGCTGGCAAACATCTCTTTCGGGACATAGGCCACATAGTTACCAGAACGAATGAAGTCAAACAGGTAGCGCCCGCCATTCGCCGTCACCGTCGTGTCCTTCGGTGTATCCACGCCCGGCACTTGATCATAGCCATACAATTCCAGCGTCACACCATCCACACCTTCACCCGCATCATAGTATCCGTTCGAATTGTTATCCAAAAACACCATGTTGCCTAACGATACGGGACGGAACAATCCGATATCCACCGTCAGGTCTGTATTAACATCATCTTCATCATCTGAAGTTGCATCAAATCCAGTCTCCGTTGTCTCATTCGTCGGCGCACTGTCACGGGTCAAGACGATCCGTCCCGTGCTGATGCCATCCACCGCAGGCTGGGCACTGTCCACAGAATCCTCGCCAACGTCATCATCTCCACTCTGCACACCTGCCAGACTGTAAAGCCCGCGCAAATTCCCAGTCACCTGGAACTGCGCTGCCATCAGGTGTACAAAGTATTGGCCCTGCCACAGTCCACTGAACAAATACCTGCCCCCATTCGCCGTTACTGTCGTCGCCAAAGGTTGATCAGTCCCGGGAGTCTGTCCCCAGTAATAGAGCTGCACCACCACATCATTCACGCCTTCACCGTCATCAAAATGGCCGTTTCCATTCCCATCATTGAACACCAAATTTCCGATCCCCATGAGGCCAGGTTCCACAAAACCAAAGTCCACCGTCATATCACCATCGGCATCCACCGTGTAATCATCCAGCTCACCGCCCGGGCCTGATTCAGCACCGGAAATCTCATTCCCCAAAGGCTCACCACCTGCGGTTAGGGTAATGTAAGGGCTCACCGTTTCAGTACGTGCACCACCTTCTTGGATGCCATTGTCATCATTATCCGTCTGATCATCTGCCGTGTTCGTGATCGGGCTGCTGATACCAGATCCAGCCAGTGGCAAGCCATCCGCAAAGTTCAGCGCCGGGATCTTCAGTTGATAACGACCCGGTGTCTGCCCTGAGAAATAATACAGACCACGCGAGTCCGTGAAAGTCCAGCCTACACGCACCTCCGCGCCATCACTCAAATTGTTATTCGCATCCAGCCACAGTTCCACACGCACAGCGGGGATTCCGTTCTCATCCGCATCCTTCACCCCATCACCATTAAGATCATTCCACACCATGCTGCCGATGGAGACCGACTCTGACAAGGAACTGAACGGGCGGCCAAAGGCCAAATCACGTGGGCCAGACCAAATTTCGCTATTCGGCCCAGGAGGTGTTGGAATCGGAGCCTCATAGAAACTCACCGTGCCATTCGGTGCATTCGTGGGGTCCACACGTACCAAGGCTCCAGTCGCAAAAGTACCGCCAGTCACAGGTTTACCCCAGTTATAACCAGCGATGTAGAGCATCCCATTCGCCGGGTTCATTTCTAGATCACGTGTATCCACCGATCCTTTGCCCGCGCTGCTCAGGGTCGCGATCAACTGCGGTACACCTGGAGCATTTGGATTACTCAGGTCAATGCTGAACACTTCACCATCAGAACGGTTTACGCCATACAGCGTGTTACCATTCACATCGATGCCTGAAATGATCGCCACTGGTTGACCGCCAGAAACCAAGTTAACCAATTGTGTATCTGTAACGATGACATTCAGCAATTCACCTGTGACACTGCTATACCGGCGAACCTCGCGCGTGGATCCTGTTTGGATCACCAAATACAAGTTTCCATCCGGTCCTACGTTCATGTCTTCAATACCCGCCTGACTGATAAAGGTGTAGGGGGCCGCATCACCGATAGGCTGTCCAGGCGTGCTGCTTAATGGACCGTAAAAACGCACCACGCGGTTCGTATTCACATCCACCACATAGAAGTTTCCATCTGCCCCGATAGTGAACTGCTGGATGGTCGT
>JAOZVT010000882.1 GCA_025869455.1 Prosthecobacter sp. | reverse complement strand
CACGGTAAAGGTGGTATATTCCGCCCCAGCCAAAGTGGTGCTGCCCACGGCTGTTACGGTGAAGTCGGCAGGATTTGTGCCTCCCTTGGTGATGGCTAGACCCGTCAAATCAGACTCACCCGTATTCCGCACCGTGAAGGTGTAAGTCATGGTGCCATTTTGACCCGCGAGGACCACTTCAGGCAGGCTGATAGCCGTGCCACCCGTTGCCAAAGGCGTGTCGGCTGGATACTCCACCGAGATGTCGGCTGGCAGCAGATCCACACTGAAGGGACCCGCCGTGTTGTTCGTCTCGTTGGATTCCAGAATCGCCTGGGATGCATCCACATAAATCCAGGCCGTCGTCGCCCCCCCCAAGTCCACGCCCGTCATGCTGACGGAGACGGTAGAACCCACAGGTAGATTCACTAGATATGGCGTGCCGATAGCACCCCCCCCTGCATAAGGGTTACCATTGTAAACGCGGATCACCACGTTGTTAAAGGCCTGGCCTGAACCTGGATCATTGGTCACATCAAAGCTAAAGTCAGCCGTGGTGCGTGGCACAATGTTACTCACTGTAACAGGGCCTAAGCTCAGGTCTGCATCCGCTGCCTGAATGTCCACCACAGCCGTGTTGTTGCTGGTCTTTCCATTGGCCGTGACACGCAATCCAAGGCTACCCACATAAGGGGAGTTATAAGTCACCGTGATGGTGACACCCGTCGCATCACCATAGATGCCGTCACCATTAAGGTCCCAGCTATAGCTTTCGATGACGTCGCCATCTGGGTCATAGGAGTTAGACCCGTCCAGCGTGATCGGCTGACCGACTTTACCAGCATAACCGCGGAAGCCACCCAGGGGCACTGCCACAGCTACCGGAGCCACATCCGTGGCCACAGCGGAGACGGTGACCGTGGAGGTTTTCACCAAGGCCGGATCATTGTTATCCTTCACCCGCAAAGTCACCGTGTAAGTTCCAACACTGGTATAACCAGGGTTCGTGACTTCTGAGCCAGAGGCATCTGGATTATCCCAGTCAAGACCATCGGAAGCATCCCAGTCCCAGAGGTATTCCACAATGGAGCGGTCAGGGTCCAGGTGGTAAGAGTCAGAGGCACTCATCGCAAAAGCCTGGAAACCTGCTTTAACCGTTTGTTCCCCCACTTCAGCAATGATCGGCACTGGAGGAGCCTGAGTAACGGAGGCGGACAGGATCAAGATCCCGTGCGCCGTATTGAGGTCATTGTAACTCGTGGAGCTAGGCCAGTCTTGGCTGATCCAGCTGCCATTCGACTGCTGGCCAAACATGTCATTGGCGGTGCGGTAGCTTGGCGAAAGAGTCGCCGGGATTTCAGCGGCATCCCCCAGCAGCCAGCCCGTCATTTCATGCTTCCAGTCACGGGAAACACCACCCACCGTGAGGTGTGTCATATTCTGCAAAGTCAGCCCCTTTTTGATGCCGTACATGGCATACCAGTTCCCAGCCCAGCCTGCGTTTTCGGTGCTGCTACCACTGCGGTTAGCATCCCAGTAAGTCTGCAAATAGGTCACGGCTCTGTCCACCTCTGTGGTGCCTTGGTAGCGCCCAGAAAAGGCCATGGCCGTTAATAAACCGCCAGTTTTGGCTGTATTTACCCAGCTATTATTCGCGGAGTAACCGACACCACCATTGGCATTCTGCATCTGCTGGAACCCGTAAACCACGTTGTCCAGATACCAGGAAGGAGGATTGATTTTCAGGCGGTCCTGCGCGGCTTTGTAGCAAAGCACCGGCCACTGCTGGGCTGATCCGTCAAAACGGCTTTCACCCGTCACGGTGACAGAGTAAACGTAACCACCACGGTAAGCACCATCTCCCATGCACCACTTGAAGGTATCCAAGAGATCCGTGACCACATCGTAGTAGCTCTTGGTAGCAAACGGTCCGCTAGGAATGATGGTGGCCTGCGCAGCGGCCGCATTGCGGTGGGCAAAGATCACCGCCATACCCGCAAAGGAGTTCACATAAGTGCCGTGGCTACCACTCCAAAGGTAGATACCTTTGCCATTGTCGTTGTCATCCACATCACGCACGGCAATGCCATCGCTATGATCGGCGATGTTTTGGTAAGCCCCGTAATTGGTGCCTGCACCAATGCCGAGAAGCTGATTCAGACCCTTCTGCACTGTTTCCGTGTAGATCCACTCCACAGGGTCATTGCCAGGCAAATGCCCCTGCTCTTCAAAGGCCAGAACGCTGGCCCCGGTGGTGCCAAACCCGTAGTCACTAGTGGAATTGTACCAATAGGATTTGTCGCTATTGAGTGCCACCTGGCTGTTGTAAAGATAGACCAAGGCTTTTTCGATGGCGATGTTCGAGCGATCAGAAAGATCCACCGAAGGCAGCACACGAATCACCGTGGAGCGGGAGGCACTGGCCCCATTCGCATCCGTCACCGTCAAAGTCGCCGTTTTAGAACCCAGCGTCGTGTAAGTGTGACTGGTGGAGATGTACTTAACGTTCGCCACGCTGCCCGCACCATCCGTTGTGCCATCACCATAATTCATGGTGTAGGTGTATGGGGCCGTACCACCCCAGACACGTCCCCAGACGTTGATGGCGGTATTGATCGCCGTATTCGCGTAAGTCGGGTTTTGCGCATAGCTGGGCATCATGGACACTTTCATCAGGGCCATGCCGCTGGTGGTGGTGGTATTCACGCTATTCGTCGCGACCACACGCCAGTAGTAGGTCAAGCTAGAATTCAACTCTGAAATTGGCACCGTAAGGGCCACGGGGGAAACCCCACTGCCAATGTTCTGTGCTGCCGTGCTGACCAATCCCGCATCAAAGGTGGAATTCGTCGCGTATTGGAAAATGACGGAGGTGGCAGCACCACCCGGATTCACCGAAGCCTTCAAATTAGCAGCGGTGGAACTGACACTCACAGCCACGCGATTCGTCACGCCTGGGGCACTGATGGCATGGGCAGCCAGAGGCAGATTGAAGGGATTTTCATCCGGGTCATTGGAGGCAATCACCAGCTCGGCCACCGCATTCACCGCAGACGCAGAGACGAAACGAACCGTCACCGAAGTGGTGGCATCCGGGGCCAAAGTCGCCGCAGGAGCGGTCTGCACACTGAAAAGAGCCGCATTCGTTCCTGCAAAGGACGCACTCAATCCCGTGAGGTCCACCAGGCCATCATTGCGAATCGTAAAGGTACGATCAATCGTCACCGCCACATTGTCCGTGCCAAAATCCACAGCCACTTCCTGGCCATCCACCACGGCTGGGTCAGTGACAGCTGGACCATTAAAAACAGCGATGTCAGCCACCTGCAATCCGCCACCCACAGCCTGACCACCGTAAGTGGAAAAGGTGCCATCCGCATTTCCCAGATCCCGTGAATCCTGAATCCAGTAAACGGAAGACAGCAGCGTATTGGCTGCATCCTTAACGTAGCTCGAGGAATCATAGACCCCCGCACGGCCCAAGCCCACGGTGTAACCCGTCTCAGAATCCGCCGCTGAAGTCAGCGTAAAGGAGTAATCTCCCGGCAGCAGTGTGACCTCGGCAAAGCTGAAAGTCTCCTCAGTCGTAGCCAGCGCATCCACTTCTGCCGCCGTCAGAGTGTCCTGGGCCAAAATCGTGTTACCACCGGACGCCCCCCCCAATCCTGCATATAAAGTAAAAGTGACTGCATCCGTAGTTCCCACATCCTTACCCAGTCGAATGTTAGCTTCTTGTACTTTAATTAGGGAACCTGACGCAGCTGCAATACGAAAATTCCAAATTTTTTCGTTTAACAAGTTAATCGAACTCGTCGAGCCACCATCTTCAGTGGCTAAAACGACCGTCGGGGCTGCCCAAACCGAACCTGAAAAGACAAGAACACCGAGCAGCAATACGAACAATGATTTCCATAAATTATGAGCTTGTTTCATATATGAGATGTAATTTTCAGGTAAAAAGTAGCCGACTTCTGGAATGTTTTTCATGCACTATGCATGAGCAACTTTTAACCCAGTATGGTATATATAAGATACATTTTATTCGATGCGCTAGCTGAATAATCAAAAATGAAACATATTTCCAATATTCCTACATGTAATGTTATCGTTTTACCTATTTTTTGCATCAATTAACATCTTATTAGGATAAAAGTTGTTCCATTTTCGAATTTTGTAGCGTCTATATTGTGCGCCAAAGATGCCCATTTTGTTCAGGCTCCCATCTTTGTAGGCCACTAATTCATGCGGTACAGCATGGCTTACAAACTCCCTG
>JAOZVT010000881.1 GCA_025869455.1 Prosthecobacter sp. | reverse complement strand
GCTTTCACCATGTCACGGGCACCTTCGATGGTGTTGGACATCATCTTTTCGCAATACACCGACTTGCCTTTTTCCAGGCACATGCGGGAAAACGGAGCGTGCAGGAAGTCAGGCGTGGCGATGAAGACCGCTTCGATATCAGTCTGCTTGTCCAGCATTTCTTCGATGGTCTCATACTGAGCCACGGGGCCAGTCACCTGGTGCTTGTTTTCATACTCCATGCGGCGTGCCACAGGGTTACGATTGTATTTCCAGATATCGCAAACGGCCACCCACTGGATGCCGCTCATGATTTTGGAGGCAGCCACCCGGAGGCGGTCACCTTGGGCACCGCAGCCGACGAGGGCGCACTTGACTGTGCGGCCAGCTTCACTGCCTTGGGCAATGGCGCTCTTGCTGGTAGCCAGATAAAGACCTGCACCACTCACTGCGCTGGTGCGCAGAAAGGAGCGTCGATCCATGAACTTGGATAGCCCACTGGGCTGAGGGGTAGGGGAAGATGGTGTACTCATAGCTTCACGTAGGGTTACGAAGTGCAGCTGAGATTAGCCCTCAGTGACGACAGTTTTCTTCGCGCGGCCACGACCCAGCAAACCATCCACAGACAGATAACCACTCTTGTTGGTATAAAGAGCGAAGGCGGTCAGCAAGATGCCGACACCGATGTTCGCGCTCAATTCCATGTCATCAGGAAGAGCGGAAAGGCCGAAACCCAAGGAAAGGAATGTCAAACCAGCAGCCAACAGGGAGAATTCACTGAGCAGGCCGATGGCCACCCAAGCACCCACAGCCAGAAGCACGTAGCCAATGTTGTGTGCGTAGCTATCAATAGCAGAAGCAGGCAGCACGGAAGGCAGCAGACTGTTGTCTGTCATCAGCTTGGAGATCAGACTGGTCTTGGTTTCGTAGTTGGCAGAGTTGAAGGTGGCGTTGACGCCATCACCAGAGCGGAACTTATCCACACCTGCCATAAACAGACGCATCGCCACCCAAAGTCGTGTGATCAGATTAGCAAAAGCGAGGTCGAGGCGGGAGCAGCAGGATGAATTTTTGTCAGACATGTGGTTGTTCTTTGTTTTCTGAAGGTGAGGGCAGCGATTTTGAACAGGACACCTGGGAAATCCAGCAGAATTTAGTAACCAGGCACCTTGTGGACACAATCGAAGCGCTGAATAGGAAACAACGATGGTCAAAGGGAGTCCTTTCGACTGTTTCTAGTATTGAAATCACCGTTTCTGACTTCGCAGGCTTGCCATTCTCCCCTTCTCCCCCTAAAAAATGGAATTCTTCTGAAAAATGAGCGCTGATTTCTCTACCCCCCAACTTCCTCCTCTCGGAATTCTTGAACCCCTCGGAGACGATGATCGTGATATCCTCAGTGGATACGGTGAGTTTCGACCCGTACAACCAGGTCAGCATTTGATCGAAGAGGGCATGGCTCAGACGGGGCTTTACTACATCATCTCAGGCAAACTGCATGCCACCGCCATTCGTAGTGGTCACAAAGTACTGCTGGGCAGTGTGCAGTCGGGTGAAACCGTGGGTGAAATCAATCTGCTGGACCCTTCTGCCGCCAGCGCCACCGTCACGGCTGTGGATTTTAGCCAAGTCTGGCACATCGACTCCAAGAGCCTGGAGGCCTACATCAACGAGTATCCGCGCCCAGCTTCCTGGCTGCTCATCGGTGTCGGCAAAACCATTGCCCGCCGTCTGCGCTCCGTGAATGAAAAAATCGCCAGCTTCTACGGCGGTTGATTTCCTGGCGTTTTAGAGTGCTCCTGTTTTGGTTTCATCTCTGATTTCCTTGAAGGGTATCTGCCTAACTGAAAGTGTGTTTTTAGGTTGTGATTCTTCGGTAAGGATAACAAAAAAGGCTCCCAAAATGGGAGCCTTTTAAATGAGGACTTCAGATGATGGGCTGTGATTAACCCGCAGCCTTTTTAGCGATGGTCTTTTTCACGGCAGGGGTTCCCAGATTTGTCTGCACTTCTGCCGCAGTAATGCCCAGCAGTTTAGCTGTCTTGCCAACGTCCTCTTCAAAGTGACGGTAGGCCATGCGTGAAAGTTCACGCTCCACCCACGGCATGAGTTCGATGTCGGGGCTGTTCAAAGCTGTATGCAGCAAACCTGTCAGGGCATCTCTCAGGCGATTGACCGTGCTGGCTGAGTTGCCGTGGCGACTGCCCGTGCTGCCCAGCGGGATGTCGGAAGGGAGAAGCACATCTGAATTACACAAAGCGCAGGCGCGCTGAATGGTGTTTTCCAGTTCACGCACGTTACCCGGCCAGTCGTAAGCATCCAAAAGCGCCAAGGCGTCTTCTGTGAAACGCATGGTTAGGCCACGGCGGCGCGTGGATTGACGATGCAGGAAGAATTCCGCCAGCAGGCGCACATCTTCACGCCGCTCACGCAAGGGCGGGATGTGGATACGCACCACATTCAGGCGGTAGAACAAATCTTCACGGAAGGTGCCTTTGGCCACCTCGGCTTCCAGATCCTTGTTTGTGGCGGCTAGCACGCGGACATCACACTTCAGGGTCTGGTTGCTACCCACTCGGCAAAATTCGCCTTCTTGCAGCACCCGCAAAAGCTTGCTCTGCACGGCCAAGGGCATGTCGCCGATTTCATCCAGAAACAAGGTGCCGCCATCGCATTGTTCAAAGCGGCCAATGCGCTGAGTTACGGCCCCGGTGAAACTGCCTTTCTCATGGCCGAAGATTTCACTCTCCATGAGGTTATCTGGAATGGAGGTGATGTTGATGCCGACGAACTCTTTTTGAGTACGCGGGCTGAACTTATGGATGGCGCGGGCGACCAGTTCCTTACCGCAGCCACTTTCCCCAGTCACCATGACCGGAGCATCACTGCGGGAAACGCGGCCAATCATCTTGAACACTTCCTGCATGGGGGCAGAACGGCCAATGATGGTCTCTTGGATCGTTTCTGTGGGGACTTCGGAAGCCTGGGCGCGGGTCACGCGGCGGGACTCATTTGCCCGTAGAGCGCTTTCTACCACCGTACGCATTTCATAAGGAAGCTTTTCCTTACCCAGCACGTCGTAGGCACCCAGGCGCATGGCCTCAATGACGTTGCTCGTACTGGCGATGCCGCTGAAAAGAATGACCATGGCATTCGGGTCCGTCTGGCGGAGACGCTTTAGCAGTTCAATGCCAGACGTGCCAGCGAGGCGAACTTCAGAAAGAACTAGGTCGGCACGGGTCTTTTGGTAGTTGGCCACAGCCTCTTCAGCCCGTTCAGCCGTACTTACAGATACCCCCGGTGCTTTCAAATGACCTGATGCCCAGGCCAGAAAGTCGGGATCTGTGTCCACTATGAGTATTCTAGAGTCTGGGAGATCTTCCATGTTTTGCGCTGCATTGCGTTCCTATCTTGATTCCTTTGTGGCGTCAACACGTGAATCAGTGCTTCCTTGCGTGGTTGCACTCAGTCTTGAGAATATAAGGGTAAAGTCGTCGATTTTCAGCCAGAAAACGAACACATCTTAACCATTAAGCAGTCGCCGCCACATTGGGAACCAAATGCTCGGCCGCTTTGGCGGCTTGCTCGCGCAATTCAGGATTGGCGTTCTTTTGCTCGAATTCACGGCACCAGCCTTTAATTTCGAGCTCATTGAAGATCTTACCAATGACTCGACGCAGCAGCCCCTTCAGGTTGGGCAGTTCCACCTCCTGGAGGCTGCGGATGGCCGCTTCCTTGTAGGTTTCCAGCATGAGGGTAGATTTATCATAGGCTCCAGACTCTTCCGCCCATTGTCGGATCGTCGGTTTGTCCGGCAGCGTCGTGGCCTGACCACTCCAGAGAGCTTCCATGGTTTCTTTGACCTCGCCTTTGCCACGCTCACGCAGTAGCGCCAGGATGATGCTGGGGCGGATGCTGACATCGTTATCGGCGGCGGAGTCATCGCCCAGATCGTCCAGATCATCGCGAATCTGGTAGGCGATTCCCAGGTTTTCGCTGTAAGAGTGCAAGGCGTCAGCGGTTTCGTCGAGCTGACCCGCGAGGGCAGCTCCGATCTTGAGCGCCACTTCGAAAGCTGGGGCGGTCTTGCTGCGGAAGATTTCCAGCACCTGTGTATTGCTCAGCGCCACTGGATGATTGTTCCACAATAGCTCGGCTCCTTGGCCACGGCAGAGTTCGCGTTGTCCTTCTGCTGCAACTTTCAAAGTGGCGCTGCGGATGTGGCTAGCGCATTTCATTTCTGCCAGCAGGCGGTAACCTTCGCCAATCAGCAAGT
>JAOZVT010000880.1 GCA_025869455.1 Prosthecobacter sp. | reverse complement strand
GGCCTAATAGACGTGTGTCGCTCTGCGACACGGCCTTGAGAGCTTGAGCGTGCCGATAGGGGGGCGGGCGACGGTAGGCGAGGGCATTTGAACCCGAACTCTGCGATTGATCATGGCCATTGGCTGCAAATCCTGGCCTTTTACGTCACGTGCCTGTCGGCACAGTCTTTTTTTAAAGACAGTCTCGCGATGAATCGCGGAATCCAAGTTATAGCTCTCTGTACTGACGGGGTTATTCCACGTCCACGGTGAGGCGGGGGGTGGGTTTTTCGGTGAGTTCGAGCACGATCAAGGAGTCGATGTCTTGGGCGGGCTTTTGGCTGAGGGAGATCTGGTGGGTGGTGTAGCCTTTTTCCCCCTGGAGGGTGAGGCGAAGGGCGAGGCCGAGCTGGCTGTTGCCGTTGTCTAAGGCCCATTCGTGCAGGTTAAGATAGGTGCGCGGGAGGGTGAAGGTGATCTGGCGTTTGTCAGAAGTGGTGGTGAGGGCGGCCTTGAATTCCTTGGGGTCGAAGGTGGCGGCGTAACCATTGCCAAAAGCCCAGGCGGGGATGGGGTGGACTTTGGCGGGGCCGTCCATGGAGTTTCCGGTGACGCGGAGGGTGGCGGTGCTGCCTTGTTCGAGACGTTTGCCGTAGCTGCGGGCATCGAGATTGACTTCGAGCTGCCAAGCGGGGCTGCTGCCATCTGGGGCGTCGTGGATGAGGTCGGTGCCGGGGAGATCGAGGGTCAGGGAGAGGGCGTTTCGGCTGGCTTTGGCGGTGAGAGTGATGGGGTTTTGTGGGGCCGTGCCCTGCGTGATGAGTGGGGTGGGCTGATTAAGCCCGAGATTCCGCGTGAGGAGGATGTGGCGGGTGGAGGTGAGCTCTTGATCGCCGATTTTGACCCGGAGAGTGAGGGGCAGGGACTGGGAGGCGGGGGTGCTTTGGGGGAGCTTAAACTGGAGGTTTAAAGGGGTGGTGGCGTCGCTGTTTAGATCGAAGTTGCCATCTAGTTTTTGACCGGAGAATTCGGCCTGCCAGTTGCCTTGAAGGGTGGGTTTGCCAGGGTTGACCAGCTGGCAACTGACTAAAAAGGAGGTTTCTTGGTTGAACTGGGTTTCGAGTCCCCAAACGATGGCGATGGGGGCCACGGAGGCGCGTAAGATTTCGACTTTGGCGGTGGGGCCGCCGCTGATGAGGATGGGGAGGCGGAGGAGGGATTCCTGCAGCGGGGGCGGGGCGTTGTCTGGGGGCAGGTAGGTGACGGTGAGTTTTTGGGTGGCCTTGGGGGAGAGGGTGAGGCTGGATTTTGCTTTGATGGGGGTCCAGCCGCTGGCGATGAGGGGGAGGGCGGTGAAGGTGAGGGTGTCTTCTCCGGTGTTTTTGAGTGTGTAGGTGAGGGTCAGCTCGCCCGATTTAGAGGGTCTTACCTGGGCTTCACTGACGGTCCAGGCGGGTGGGGCCGGGGACTCTAGGAGGTGGCTGTAAAGGAGGGTGCCGAGCTGCTGGTGGAGGCTGGCCCGAGGTAGGTAGCTGCCGCGACTGTCGAGGTAAAAGTACTCGCGGTAGGTGCGTTCGATGCGTTCGAAGATTTGGCCTTCATCCTGGGTTTCCGTGGTCGGGAGGGTGAGGAGGTGAGTTAGGTCTCCCAGGTCTGCGTGGAGGACGCCGAGTTCTGCGGCTGTCTCCTGCTGGATGTCTGCGAGGGGGGCTGATAGGCCCAAGACGGATTCTGAGGTGTCGGCCATGGGGAGCCAGGGGCTGCAGAGGATGGCCTCTGCACCGAGGAGTTTCACCTGGGCTAAGGCTGCGGTGATGGCGCTGGAGAAGGTGGGGGGCTGAATGCCGGCATCGTTTTGGCCATAGCAGATCAGGACGAGGTCCACTGGGGCCTGCCTAGCGGTGGATTCCAAGATGGCGGCGGCATCTAAGACACAGCCGTCTGGACGGGCGAGGGTGCGCAGGGAGATGGTGGCTGTTTCTGTGGCGGCGGTGCGGCCTTCTGCGCGGATGCCGCCTGTGTAGAAAAACTGAGAGGCGAGCTTTTGTGCGAAGATGGTGGGGAAGGCGGCGGCAGCGGAGTCGCCATGAACTTCAAGGGCGCTGGCGTCTCCTATGACGAGGAGGTGGAAGGGGTCTCGCTGGGAGAGTTTGCGATAGGTATTGGGCAGGAATTTTTGGAAACGCTCTAGCCGGGAGGGGCTGAGTTCGAAGCTGTTTTTGGCCGTTAGGGCAGGGATGGGGAGGTTTTTTTCCAGGGCCTGGGCTTTGGCTTTTTGCTGGCTGAGATCTGGAGCTGTCTGGGCAAAGGTCGTGCTGCTTAATAAAGCGAGCGCTAACATGGCTCCTCGTGTGCTGCTGATCATGCGTTTCCCTGCGGTCATAAGTCTGTTCACTTCAGCGTGGTGAGAGCGCTTTTCCAGTCAGAAGATGCGGGTGAATGCCTCTGCGGGCGTTTTTGAAAGAGGATCTGAGAGTGGGGAAACTGGCTATTCCAGGGCACTCCCCTTTTGACAAACCGCTGTGGCGCTGCACTCTGACATCCCGTCGGCCCGGCGGGGCGTAGAGATTTGTAACCCGCGTGCCCTTTTGAAAAACGTCCTTTTTGTCTGCACTGGAAACACCTGCCGCAGCCCTTTGGCTGAGGTGATGTTCCGTGAACTGGTGAAAGGGCGGGAGGATTATCAGGTGGGCAGTGCTGGAGTGGGGGCGTTTTCTGGTCAAGGGGCAAGCCGCAATAGCTTTGCTTTGGCAAAAGAGGCTGGGATGGATCTTTCTAGGCACAAAAGCCGGGCGGTGACGGTGGATCTGGTGGAGGAGGCGACGCACATCTTTGTGATGGGCCGCAGTCATCTGGCCAGTATTCTGATGGACTATCCAGAGGCCGAGGAAAAAATTTACCTGGTTTCTGAGTTCACCGCTGACGACAACCTAAGAGGACAGGACCTGAGTGATCCTTTTGGTGGAGACCTTTCCGAGTACCGTGAAACCATGACGCATTTGGAGAAAATGCTGCCGAGCGTCTATGGCTTCATCGAGCAAACCTGGAAAGAGGAGGCTGGCCGAGGTAGCGAGCAGGGGGATTAGACGGTGGGGAAAGGTGTCTTTGGATGCTTTTCCCCCTGGAGCATTCTCCTGCGGCATCATTCGATTTCTTCATCTTTGTATTCGATCTTTTCATTTTCTATTTCACCTCCTTTTCTCCAATCATCTCCATGAGCACAGTCACCGCCCCCGATCTGCCCCAAACTCTCGCCATTGGTTCCGACCATGGTGGGGTAGTCTTGAAGCAGGCCGTCGTCGCCCATCTCCAAAGTCAAGGTTATACCGTGCAGGACTTTGGTACCCATTCAGCCGATTCTGTGGATTACCCGGACTACGCTGAACTGGTGAGCCAGAGTGTACTTTCGGGTGATGCTGATGCCGGTATCCTGGTCTGTACGACGGGTATCGGAATGAGCATTGCCGCCAATCGTCATCCCGGCATTCAGGCCAGTTTGGTCACGGATGCAGAAACCGCCGCCATTACCCGCGAACACAATGACTCGAATGTCCTGTGCCTCGCCGCTAAAACCACTTCCGAAGCCACGACAAAAGAGATCCTCAACGCTTGGTTGAAGACGCCTTTTGCCGGAGGTCGCCACGGACGCAGAGTCGCCAAAATGAACACCCAGCCACAACTCCATCCCCTAACTATCCTTGAAGCCGCTGATCCAGCCGTCGCCGAAATCGTGTGTGGTGAGCAGCATCGTCAGCAGAATAACATCGAACTCATTGCGAGTGAGAACTTCACCAGCAAAGCTGTCATGGCGGCGCAGGGTTCTTGCCTAACCAATAAGTATGCTGAGGGTTACCCCAGTAAACGCTGGTATGGTGGCTGTGAAGAAGTGGATAAGGTGGAGCAGCTGGCGATCGACCGCGTCTGCAAGCTCTTTGGTGCTAAGTATGCCAACGTGCAGCCGCATTCTGGTTCCCAAGCCAATGCGGCGGTCTATTTCAGCGTGCTGCAACCTGGTGATAAAGTCTTGGGCATGAATCTGGCCCATGGCGGCCACTTGACTCATGGTAACCCGGCTAACTTCTCTGGCCGCTTTTATAACTTCTGCCAGTATGGCGTGAGTCAGAGCGATGAGCGGATCGACTATGATGAGCTTGCCGAAGTGGCGATGCGTGAGCAGCCGAAGATGATCACGGCAGGTGCTAGTGCGTATCCTCGTATCATTGACTTCAAGCGCATGAGCGAGATCGCGAAGAGTGTGGGAGCTTATCTGTTTGTCGATATG
>JAOZVT010000879.1 GCA_025869455.1 Prosthecobacter sp. | reverse complement strand
CATGTTCCGTGCGCTCAGGGTGATGAAGACATTGGACGCATCATTGGGTAAAACGGTGGCTAAGACCTTGGCACGGGCAATGCCTGCTGCGCGGAGTACGGATTCATCCGTCGCCTCTCCCTGTAAAGTCAGCCAACCTGATTCACGTGCCTCAGCGGTCCGGTCCGTGGCCTGATCCACAATGACAAAAGGAATCCCCCCTTGCTCTAACTGACTGGCAATCATGCGCCCGATGCGTCCATAACCACAAATGATGGCGTGATTCTTGAGTTTCTCGATTTCGTTTTCCATGCGTTTGCCTCCCAATGCTCGTTGAATCTGTGCCTCTGTTAACAACTGCACCAACGTACCCGTGATAAAAATGATGCCCGTGCATCCCAAGAAAATCAGCGCCATGGTCCACATGCGGAGCCACACACTCGTAATGGGATGAACCTCCCCAAAGCCGACACTGAAGGCGGTGATGATCACCATGTAAAAAGAATCACTCCAGCTCCAGCCTCCGCCGACGTGGTAGCCCACGGTAAACACCATCATCACCACGACCACAAAGGCGGCGGCATAAATGAGGTTGGCTTTGGGTCGGCTGAGCGGGCTGGGCATGAGTCGGCTAAACTTAAAGTTAAGCCAGAGCCGTGCCATCATGGTGGATCGTCGCAAATGACCCCCTAAATCCCAGGAGGCTGAACGTGGAGATTCTGCCACATGCGCGTCGTTGACCCAGGGCTTGCCAGCTTGAATCATGAGGCTGATATCACAGCCAGTGTCCACCGCATCCATCACCACCACTTACCCCAACGAAATCCAAGACCTCATGGAATGTGGGCGGGATTTCCATCGTCGTGGCTGGTCGCTCGGCACGAGTAGCAACTACAGTGTGGTGGTGAATCGTGAGCCCCTGACCTTGTTGATGACGGGCAGCGGATTCGACAAAGGCAGGCTGCAGCCGGATCAATTTGTGTTGGTGGATGAGCAGGCTCAGTCCCTGGATCCTGAGTTTCCCAAACCGTCTGCTGAGGCCCTGTTACACACGGCTTTGGCCAAGCATGCAGGGGCGGGGGCAGTGTTACACACGCACTCTGTTTATGGCACGGTGCTGAGTGAAGGTTTTCTCAAAGAAGGCCATTTGCGTCTGGCCAGTTATGAAATGCTGAAAGGTTTAGCTGGCATCCACACGCATGAGTCGGAAGCCTTGATTGAGATATTTCCCAACACGCAGGACATCGCTGCATTGGCGGAAGTCATTGAAAAGCGCCTGCAAGGAACCGATCCTCTGAAACATGGATTTTTGATGGCAGGCCATGGACTTTACACCTGGGGAAAGGACATCGCTGAGGCACGCAGGCAGGTGGAGGTGCTGGAGTTTCTCTTCGAAGTCGTCACTCAGAAACGCTTGATCTTCGGCGGTTTTTGAGTCGCACTGAAGTTTATGGCCTGCATCCGCATCCCTTCCGAAGACCGTGTCATGGACGACCCGGAGAGCATCCGTCGTTTTCTGCTTCCGTTTGGCATTCACTATGATCGCTGGCCTGTGGCGGGACGCATTCATGGAGATGCCTCGCAGGAGGAGATTCTGGCGGCTTATGAACCGGAGGTGGAAGCCCTGAAACAGCGCGGTGGTTACATCACAGCGGATGTCGTCAATGTGACCCCTGACGTGCCCAATCTTCAGGCCATGTTGGACAAGTTTAACCAAGAGCATCGTCACGCGGAAGATGAAGTGCGCTTCATTGTGAAAGGCCGTGGCATCTTTTACATTCATCCTGAAACGACGGACCCGCTATTCTCCATCGAAGTCGAGGAAGGGGACCTAATCAACGTGCCTGCGGGGACGAAACATTGGTTTGATCTTTGCGCAGATCGTACCATTCGCGCCATCCGGCTCTTCCGTGAAAAAGCTGGCTGGACACCTGAGTACACGGGGGACCAAATTGCTGCCAATTATCAGCCGCTTTGCTTTGGGCCTAACTACATCCATGAACGCGGCATTCGCGTGGAGCAAGCTATCGCCATCGCATGATTGAGTTTCAGGGCAGACTGATATTGCTGGACATTGAAGGCACCGTCTCGCCGCTGGCCTTTGTGCATGAGGTGATGTTTCCTTATGCGAAGGAGCATGTGGAATCTTTTTTGACGGCTTACGGTGAGGCCCCTGCGGTTCAGCAGGCCATGGAGCAAATGGCACGCGATGCAGGAAGCCGCAGTTTGGTTGAATGGTGCCCACGGGGAGAAGATGTGCATGCCTGTGTGGTCCGTGAGGTGAGGCGGCTCATGGCAGCGGACGTGAAAGCGACAGGTCTGAAACTGCTGCAAGGCTTGATCTGGGAACAAGGCTTCCACAACGGGGAGCTGCGCAGCACGCTCTTTGAGGATGTGCCTGATGCCTTAAAAAACTGGCAGACGGCGGGCATGGACCTGCGCATTTATTCCTCCGGCAGTGTGCATGCGCAGAAGTTATTTTTCACCCATACCGAGGCTGGAGATCTCACCCCTTTGTTCACAGGTTATTATGATACGACGATAGGCGGCAAACGTGAGACTGCTAGCTACACGGCCATTGCCCAAGACTGTGGGATGGAGCCCCAAGAAATTCTCTTTATCAGTGATGTGGTGGAGGAACTGGAGGCGGCACGAAAGGCTGGCATGATGACCGCGCTTGCCTTACGTCCAGGAAACAAACCCGCTCCCGCGAACGATCATCTCTCACTGACATCCTTTCCCCAAATTCACTGCGCATGAAAATCCAGGGCCAACCTCACCGCTCCATCGAAGCTGATCTCACCCACCGTACAGCACGCATCGTGGATCAAACGTTTCTGCCGCACCGGGTCGAATGGCGGACGCTGCAAACGATGGAAGAGGCGGCGGAAGCCATCCAGGTCATGCGTGTGCGGGGGGCTCCCCTCATCGGCGCTACCGCAGCATATGGGCTTTTTTTTGCGCTGCGGGATGATGCTTCGGACGCGAATCTTCAACGCGCCTATGACACGCTGTATGCCACACGCCCCACGGCGATCAATCTGCGCTGGGCGCTGGATCGTGTGCGTCGCATGGTGGAGCCACTGGCGGAAAGTGCCCGTGCCGATGCGGCCTGGGAGGAAGCTTTGACCATTTGTGAAGAGGATGTGAAAACCAATCACGCGATTGGTCATCATGGTCTGGAGTTGTTCCGCGAAATTCTGGCGAAGAAAGCGGATCCATCTTCGACGCTGAACGTGATGACTCACTGCAATGCTGGTTGGTTGGCTTGTGTGGATTGGGGTACGGCCATTTCACCCATTTATCAGGCCCACGATGCAGGCATGAAAGTGCATGTCTGGGTCAGTGAAACGCGCCCGAGAGGGCAGGGGGCCTCTCTCACAGCTTGGGAATTGCGTGAGCATGGGGTGCCGCACACGCTCATTGTGGACAATGAAGCGGGGCATTTACTCCAGCGCGGTTTGGTGGATGTTTGCATCGTCGGAACGGACCGCGTCACAGCTCATGGGGATGTGGCCAATAAGATCGGCACGTATCTCAAAGCCCTGGCAGCTCATGCTCACGAGGTACCGTTTTATGTGGCGCTGCCAGTCAGCACCATTGATTGGACCATTCAGGATGGCATTCGTGACATCCCGATCGAGCAACGCAGTGGACGCGAAGTTACTCACATGCCAGGGCTCACAGAGGAGGGGATCCGGCAGGAAGTCTTGATCACTCCAGCGGGCACGCAGGCGCGCAATGACGGCTTTGACGTGACCCCAGGGAGACTGGTCACGAAACTGGTGACCGAGCACGGAGCCTTTGATGCCAATGCGGAGGCTTTGCAGAAGCTTTCCGGTATGATCTGAATCTCCACCGCGTTAGGTGGGGCGGTTTTCGTTTGCGGAATGTTGGCTCTGCGCTCCCGTCTGCGCCAGCATGGATGCCTTTTTCAAACTGCGCGAACGTGGCACTTCGGTCCGCACCGAGGTCTTGGGTGGAGTGACCACCTTCATCACGATGGCTTACATCATGGTGGTGAATCCAGCCATCCTAGCCTTTGCAGGCATCCCCTCAGGACCAGGAACGGTGGCGACGATTTTGACCGCCGTATTTGGCTGTACCCTCATGGGATTGCTGGCCAATCGGCCCATCGCTGTTGCCCCTTACATGGGTGAAAATGCCTTCATTGCCTTTGGCCTAGTGGCTCTGGGCATAGGCTGGGAACAGCGGTTAGGGGCCGTGTTTGTCAGTGGGGCATTGTTTTTAATCATCACTTTGTTAGGCATTCGCAGTTGGTT
>JAOZVT010000878.1 GCA_025869455.1 Prosthecobacter sp. | reverse complement strand
GCCATCAAGGTGCGCCCCGAGGCGATGTCGCACGACGGAATCAGGCGCTCCGCCAAAATCTTCCTGCAACGCCCGCAGGAACAAATGGCCTGAACCGAGAGGTTGGTGATCCCTTTGTCTGCCGAAAACTCTTTCCCATGAAACTGATTTTTGTAGATCGAGGGCGAGAATTCACCGATGTCCTGCGATGGCAGTTCCATGAGCACCCCGAGGTGGAGATTGTCTGCGGTAGATTTGAGGAATTGCCGACCTTTGATTGCGTCATCACCGCTGGGAATTCTTTTGGTCTGATGGATGCAGGCATGGATCTGGCCGTGGTTCGCCACTTTGGCCCCCAGATCATGGAGCGGATTCAACAACGTATCCTTGATGACTACCGTGGAGAGCAACCGATCGGTACCAGCCTGATAGTGCCCACGGGGCATCACGCGCATCCCTTTGTCGCCCACACGCCGACGATGCGTGTGCCCATGAATATCCGTGGCTCCGACTATGTTTACGTCGCCCTTTGGGCTGCCTTGACCGCCGTGCATCGTCACAATCGAGATGAGAGCCGGAAGATCAATAGCCTAGCCTGCCCAGGACTCGGAACGGGCACCGGCGGAATGGAGCCAGGCGAGGCAGCCTTGCAGATGTGCTTGGCCTATGAACACTGGCAGAAACCGCCAACGCACATCAAGCCTTCCGTGGCGCAATATCGACACGAGCGTATCTACTATGGAGGTAGATGGGGCTATGAACACCCTAGGGCATGACCGCCTTTCATCAAAGGTCGCTCGCAACTTTTCAGGGGCGCGCCTCTTGGTCGTGAATCTCCCCCTTTCATCTATTTAACATGAATTAATCATCAAATTATGCACTGAAGATAAGCTGAATAATTCACTTTTTACGCATGAAACGTTATTTCATTTTCTATATCACAGTCAATCCAGGTGTCTCAAATCGACGGTTCCGTGATGATTGGCTGGTATCAACGCCACTTCGAGTCTGTGAGTAGATGCTTAATCCTGAATTCCGCGATTCAGCGCAAGATGGCAGCAAAAACGCCTAAGACTCAGGAGTCATGCCCCTGCTAATAAATGGGTGCAGCGGTCTGTCCCATGCCCGGCCGTGAAGCCTAACCCTGTCTTTTTTTCCGTTGTTTCGCGTAACCCAAGATTTAATAAAATCTGGATGATCAATTTATATTAAATGATGCAAAAAACATTGATGCACAATTAACAAAATTTATTTTTCACGTAAATTGCATAGATCGATAAACATTCAAATGAGCCATTCAGAGGTATGTCTTTTTCCAACATTCCTTACCAAGAGTCGTGGCGGCAACTAGACACATGATAGCCATGCCTGATTGTTGTGATAACTTCTTAAATGATGTCTTCACCTGCATGAAGCATTCAAAAAATAGGCCTTCGAAAACAGTGCGCCGACAAGATCCTCTGCGACTGGTAAGTACGGCAGTGACAGATGTGAAATCTCTTTTATAAATGATCCCCATGAGGAGCTTTTACTCACGACTTATTTCTGGAGCATGGCCTTCCTTCACGGAGGAAAGACGCCGTCGCACGGGTTGTAACCCGCGCATAGCCCTGGCTTTGCTCATCATGGGGGGAAGTCTGGCTTATCACTACCTAGGCACAACGAAGTATGAAAATGAGTTTACTGGGCGGACTCAAAGATTGGCCTTTGCAACGCCCGAGGAAGAGATCGCACTCGGTCTGCAATCTGCCCCAACGATGATTCAGCAGATGGGGGGGCAATCTCGCGACTTGCAGGCACAGGCTACGGTGGACCGAGTCGGGGCCAAATTGGTGCAAAGTACCCTCGCAAAGCAAACTCCGTATCGATTCGAATTTCACCTGTTAGCGGATACACAGACCATCAATGCGTTTGCCCTGCCAGGTGGGCAGGTTTTCATCACTGAAGCCCTGTTTCGGTTGCTCAAAAAAGAAGATCAACTAGCCGGCGTACTGGGCCATGAGATCGGTCATGTCGTCGGACGTCACTCCAATGAGCAAATGGCCACCAGTCGGCTTTGGCAAGGTCTGGCCTCAGGGGCTGGCGTCTTGCTGTCTGACGGGCAAAGTAACAGCGGATCACAGATCGCCAACATGGTGGCTAATATGAGGGTGATGAAATACGGGCGCGATGATGAATTGGAGTCTGATGCTCTAGGCGTACGTTTTCTCATTGAGGCAGGTTATGATCCCGAGGCAATGATCGGCGTGATGGACATCCTAGCCAAAGCGGCCAGCGGTAATCGCGAACCAGAATTCATGAGCACTCACCCTGCCCCGGAAAACCGAGCCGAACGCATCCGCGAACTGATTGCTAAATATAAGAAACAGCCCTGAGCCAACTTAGACCCCAGCCTCACCCGCTTTATTCTATGTCAAAACGCGTCCTTTGCCTGCTAGCCGATGGTTTTGAAGAGATTGAAGCCATTACTCCCGTGGATCTTCTGCGGCGGGCTGGTGCCGATGTGGTGATGGTGGCCCTAGGTGATAGCATCCATGTTACGGGCCGCAGCGGCATTGTCATTCATGCTGACGCATGTTTGTCTGCGATTGATAGCAGCCTCTTTGACCTGCTTTTAATCCCAGGTGGCCCAGCTATTAAGGTGATGCGTAGCGATGGTCGCCCCGCAACTCTGGCGCGGTCATTTTCAGAAGTTGGCAAACCCGTCGCAGCTATCTGTGCAGCCCCATTGATCCTGCATGACGCAGGTCTTCTAGTCGGGAAAAGACACACGGCACACGATTCCACCTATGCTGAACTAACGCAGGCAGATCCTTCCATAAAGGTGATCATGGATGGACAAATCACCACCTCTCGGGGTGCAGGTACCGCTTTGGACTTTGGGCTGCAGTTGATCACTCAATTGTTCGGCCCCGAAGAGGCCGAAAAGGTGGCCCAGTCCATCATGGCCTAACGATAAGCCATGGAGGGGGAGATAGCCCTCCTTAAAGCAGTACCGGCCCAGATCAAAAGATCTGAGCCGATAAATAGCCTTTGGGGAGAACTTAATCAGATCATGGGCGACGGCGGCGGAAGAAGAGGCCAAACAACCCGAAAAAGACCAACAGAACTCGGCTTGGCTCAGGCACCACAAAGATGACCCCTGTGCTGCTGAAGAAGTCTGTATTCCAACTCAAACCGCTTCCACTTAAGTCTGGAAGAGTTCCCAAGAATGGTGTGCCCACGATGTTATTGGTGCCCAGAGAAGCCCAATCCATTAACTGGAATACATCGCCATAACCAGGTGTAAACCCATTCAAGTAAGTCTCTGAAATGGCGATCAATGAATTCACTGTCGGCGATCCAGCATCGCTGATATACAACTGATCATGCTGTGTTGTCTCTGCCTCATAACTGGTGGTCCAGGAGGTCGGAACCACGAAAGTGCCAGGATTGGCCTGATAGGCTGCAATGGATGTCGGATCATTTAGCGTAGATCCACCCAACTGGAACAGCAACTGAGACCCCGTGTCTGCCGTGAGTGTCCCCACAGTCAACTGACCTAGCAGGCTTTCTCCATTCAAGTCCACGCCCCCCGGTGAGATACTCCCGAAGTTATTCACGGTCACAGCCCCAGAGAGCGAGCCCGTACCAGCCAAAGTGGCAAAGAGTTCCACCGTCACATTTCCAGTGCCCGTGCCTGACCCTGTGAGGTTATTCACCACCAATGTCCCATCACTGACTAAAGTATTACCCGTATAGGTATTGACCCCAGCCAAGGTGAGTACTCCCGGCGTGGTTTTGACCAAGTCTCCGCCACCATTCAACTCTGCCAGATTGCTGAGCGACCCCGACGCCGCAGTGAAGCCGATCACATTGGTCGCCGAACCAATGCTATTTCCACTGAGATCAAGAGCACCGCCATCTAGATTGATCGAGCCTGTGGCACTCCCAGCACCCGTGTTATTACCACGAACAATATTGCCTGTCACAGTCACTGCACCACCAGTAATATTGATGGTGGAACTCACTGCTCCTGTATTGGTATTGCTGGCTAGAGTAATGGCTGTTCCAGAACCTGAGCCGATTGAGACAGAACCTCCACCGAGATTCATTGTATTGGTACTATTACCTGCCGCTGTTTTGGAACCCATTGTTAGGCTATTCATCACCAGAGTGCCTGTATCAAAGCTAAACAGGTTCTCCATAGGACCAGTGCGTGTGTTCTGAGTACCAATGCTAACATCTCCAAAGAGTAAATCAGCATCATGTCCAGTCACATCAAAAGTATTTCTGTTACCAGTCGGCAGAGCC
>JAOZVT010000877.1 GCA_025869455.1 Prosthecobacter sp. | reverse complement strand
CTCCGCACGAGAGCAGGATTATCTCAGCGAGCATTCGCTAAGTTGGTAGGGACTACAGCTTCCGTCATCTGTCGGTTGGAAGATGCCGACTACGAAGGGCATTCAATGGCGATATTGAACCGTATCGCCGCTGCACTTGATAAGCGGGTGGAGATTCGTTTTGTTCCGATCCGGCATAGTCCACGGCCCGTCCATGCTCATTGAGGACCCAAGCCACCGAGCGATGAAAAGCGGGGCGGCGGCAATACCTGCCGTTAGGCAGGAAGGATCATCACGGGATGAAGTGAATGAGCCGTGGACGGCTTTGCCGGAAGCGTATCAGGCAGCTTCATCTGGTGATGCAGAAGGCTGTAATGGCGTGGGCTGGCCCTCTCCTGCGCGATAGCGGTCTTGGAGAGACGGCCTTCGTCATGCGGTGGGAGAGGGCGTTACGGGACACTTCCCGTTAGAAAGGGTAGCGCCGTACAGCGTAGGCGCGAGGGAAAGGCTTTTCCCACCTTGATCGGATTGTTGAATCACTTCCCCATCGAGAAAAGTGAGGACCCTTTTCAATCAACTCCAAATTTTATCTCTCAAAGGGCAGATAAGCCACATTAAAGAACATTTGCGGTGAAAATACGCCTCATTCACCGCATGATTTGCGGAGAATATTGCCTTTGCGGTGAAAACCTGCTACAATCCACGCAATTGGAGCGGAGATTATGGGATATATTCACGAACTGGCGGACTGGCCAAAACTGACATGGGACGCTGGGAAACTCTCGGCGTTGCTGGCGGATGTCCGCCACCGCCAGGGGCGTTTGCTGGGCAGAATGGAGGGATTGGGCTTTCGGCTTCGGTCAGAGGCTAAACTCTCGACCCTGACGGCGGATGTGGTGAAATCCAGTGCGATTGAGGGCGAGAAACTCAATGCTGAAGAAGTGCGTTCCTCTATCGCTCGCCGCCTAGGGTTGGAGTACGGGGGGGCGGCGGTCGCCGGACGCGATGTGGAGGGCATCGTTGAGATGATGCTCGATGCGACCCAGAGTTATGCGCAGCCCCTCACGACTGAACGCTTGTTCGGATGGCACTCTGCTTTGTTCCCAACAGGAAGAAGCGGAATGCACAAGATCACGGTTGGTGCATGGCGTCCAATCGAGGCAGGCGCGATGCAGGTGGTGTCGGGGCCGATTGGCCGTGAGAACGTCCATTTTGAGGCTCCCACTGCTGACAAGCTGGATCAAGACATGAACACATTCCTGGAATGGTTCGAGGCTTCTAACGGAGTCGATCCTGTGGTGAAAGCTGGGGTAGCTCATTTCTGGTTTGTAACAATCCATCCGTTCGAGGATGGCAACGGGCGTATTGGTCGTGCGATTGTGGATCTCGAATTGGCTCGAGCCGACGGCACGGCGGAGCGTTTCTACAGCATGTCTTCACAGATTGAGGTGGAGAGGAAGGAGTATTATCTACAACTGGAACGCGGGCAGCGTAACGGGCTGGACATAACACTCTGGCTTGAATGGTTCCTTGGCTGTTTGGGTCGTGGAATAACCAAGGCAGATGAAGCGCTCTCTGGTGTTCTGCAAAAAGCCCGTCTTTGGGAAAAGGTGAATCAGCAGCCGGTCAATGAACGGCAGCGCAAGGTCATCAACCGTCTGCTTGACGGATTTGAGGGAAAGCTCACTTCATCCAAGTATGCGAAACTGGCAAAGTGCTCCGAGGACACGGCGCTTCGCGACATTCGTACTCTTGTTGAGCGTGGCGTGTTAATCAAGAATGAGGCCGGAGGTCGGAGCACCAGTTACACACTGAAGCTGGATTTTGCGGATGGCGAACAGGCTGATCCAAAGGGAAGCGGCTCGGTGGAGGTTTAGCCCACTTCCCCGCCCTGTGGTGGCGTTAGAAGCCTCAAGAAAGCCCGCCCAGGTTTCCCTGGGCAGCATGATCACTCCCTTTGCAAAGTAGAGAGTAATTTCGTCGAGAGGAAAATCAGTCAATTCGATTGCTTTTGAATGGACGACATTTGAATCTCCGTCCTCGCAAGTGAGCATGGCTGAACGATCTGGATGCACCTTCAGTTTCCAAGTTTGGAAAGGTTGAACTCCGATCTTTCTGATGCCTTGGCTGAATCCGATTTCATCAAGCAGCCAGTAGGCTCGACCGCAATCGGCCACATATTTAGCCCCTTCGGTATAGACCACGTTACGATTGAGGCTGTCGCGGTACCATTGTTCGGTGCTGGTGAACTGACTCAATTCAGCCTTAGTGAGTGTTTTCTGCGTCATAATTTTGCTCCGTTTGTTTTGTTATCCCCCACTGCGGGGGCGACGGTGCAAAGGCAGAGGCCAAGAGGCTGGCGGTCATGCCCCCAACACGGGAGCGTAGCGAATGGAGCGGGCCGGGGGTTGACGGTCAGACGGCTTCTGCCATATCCCGAGCCATCACCCCGCAATGTGAACAAAACACGAGAGCGAAGCGCAGGACACGAATTGCTGACTGGCAGTGAATCGGCACCTCAAGGAAGAGCTTCAACAAGGGCGCTAGGAGCTGAACAGATTTGCAGAGCGGATTGGCTGGACTTGCGCCAAGCCGTTTAGGCGGCTGCAATACCTGCCGTTAGGCAGGAAGGATCATCACGGGATGAAGTGAATGAGCAGTGGACGGCTTTGCCGGAAGCGTATCAGGCCGCTTCATCTGGTGATGAAAAAGGCTGCGATGGCGTGGGCTGGGTCTCCTGCGCGGTAGCGGTCTTGGAGAGACGGCTTTCGCCATGTGGTAGGCAAGGGCGTTACGGGACACATCCCGTTTGAATGGGTAGCGCCGCACAGCGTAGGCGCGAGGGAAAGGCTTTTCCCACCACCACCCGTTTCATTTGTTTCAGATATTGCAATTGTTGCAGATGTATGATATGATGGAAAAAAGGAAGGTCATTATGCTCACACTTAACGAACCGCTCGTCCCAACGGAAAAGGATGTGCTTATGGCGCGGGAGTCCCGTCGTCAGATTGGCAGCATGAAGTTTGGAAAAAGAGATTCCATCGGCATGCAAATTGAAGGTCAGGAAGTCTCGATTCCTGTCAGTGCGTTTCGTTTGCTGGTGGAAGCCATCAGTGGAATGGCGGATGGAAAGACCGTGGCGATGATGCCGGTGGATGAGGAGATCTCACCTCAGGAAGCCGCAGAGCTCTTGAATGTGTCGCGTCCGTTTGCGGCGAAGCTGTTTGATGAAGGAGCATTTCCAAGCCGCAAGGTGGGAACGCATAGACGCGCCTACACCAGGGATGTGCTCGCTTACAAACAGCGGGAAAAAGATGCCCGACTCAAGGTTCTGGATGAACTGGCGGCAGAGGGGCAACGCCTCAACATGGGGTATTAATGACTTCTGCTCCTGTCGTTGTTCTTGATGCCTGTGTTTTATACCCGGCACCGCTGCGTGATTTATTCATGCGGCTTGCCGTCTATGGAATGATCCAGGCAAAATGGTCGGAGAAGATCCATGAGGAGTGGATGACGGCAGTGCTGCGCGAGCGGCAGGATTTAACGCGAGAGAAGTTGCAGAGGACGCGAGAGCTGATGGACAAACATGCCCAAGACAGCCTCGTGAGTGGATATGAAAAGCACATGGAGGCACTCACCTTGCCGGATGTTGATGACCGTCATGTTCTGGCAACGGCAATTGAATGTGAGGCTGCTGCCATTGTTACATGGAACCTGGCTGATTTCCCGGCCTCCGTCGTTGGCGGCCACGACATTGAGGTGTGGACGCCAGATGAGCTGCTGTTAAGGCTGCTGGAGGTGAATCAAGACCTGGTGATCCAGATTATGCGCGAGCATCGGGCGAGCCTTAAAAGCCCGCCCAGATCTGCTGACGAGTACCTCGACACATTAGAACAGCAAAGGCTCTTTGATGCCGTCGCTCTGATAAGGAACCGGAAAGGGGAAATTTAGCGGAGCCGCTGATTAGCCAATCACAAAGAATTTTTCCCTGTGAGGGAATCTCACACAGAAGGATTTGCGGAGAATATTGCTTTGGGGAGGCTTTCAACTACGCCGCCCAGACCCTGTGTATCTCCGTGCAGTTGGGCGGGCATTTCAGGAGCGGACGTAACCTTAGCGCATGCAAGACTGGCGACAAGAAGGGCGGGCGAAGGTGGGTAAAGTGGTCGCTGTCTTGCATGGCGTGGTTTGGTCCAAGAGGAGGGTGGGGAGCAAGCTGGCCTTTCGGCGGAGAGTGAAAGGCTTGCCCAAAACGAGCCGATGAAGGGTGGGG
>JAOZVT010000876.1 GCA_025869455.1 Prosthecobacter sp. | reverse complement strand
CGTCGCTGCTGCGTAAGATCGGCCAGTCGCTTTAAACAGCTTCAAAACCTCTCAGAGGGCGGGATGCAAATCCCGCCCTTTTTTGTGCCCACTGTGCCGGTTCTTGCCGAATGCCTTTTGGGATGATACCAACCAGACTCAATAAGGAGTCCAATCCGAGATGGGATTTTGGCGAGCTAAAGCTCTGGAGTACTTTGGCATCGCCTCCTTGTGTCTCTGTTATTTTACCAAATGATTCTCCCTCATGGGATGACTCTAAAAAGGTGGATCACATCCTTGAGGAGGCTGATTTTTTTGCGCTGTGTGAAGTGTTGGATGGCTGAGGCGGCGACTATGCATCATTTGAGGCTGTCTCTTCCTCCTTGTGCTCCTGACGGGCATAAAAACGCTGATAAAGAAACGAAGCCCCGAGGGCAATGATGGCGACGACGATCAAGGCACCGATGCGGTAGATGCTTTCGATGTTGGCTAGATCGTGGAAGAACAGTTTGAAGAGGGTGATGCCCATGAGCCCAATGCCAGCATAACGCGCCCCTTTGGCATTGAGCAGAAAGCCGATGATGAGAAGCCCCAGCGCAAAGAGTGCCCAGGCAATGCTGAAAGTCATGCTGCGGGCGAAGTCGCCTCCCCATTGGACGGAGATGTAGTTCCAGTCTTGAGGGGTAAAATAGTCAGCGATCTCGATGTTCACCAGTAGGAAGAGCAGGATGCCGCCGAAACTCCACAGCACCGCGCGGAGATTGACTCCTCCCAAGCGATTCCGTGGAGGTGCTAACCACCACGCTGCGGCGAACATGGCCAGGGAAACAAGGCCGTAAGTGTAGAGAAACCAGTTCCAGATGGGTGTGTCACTCCGCGCCTGATAACTCAGCACGAGAGGATTGAGTGCAAGGCGTGCAAAGGCGGTGGTAAGCAGGGCCAAGCCCACGCGTTGCAGTCCTTCATGAGGCACGCGAGTGAACAGCCAGCACAGAGCCGCGCCTTCCAGCGCCCAACCAATCGTGATCCACTGATGATCAAATTGAATGGGGAAGATGAGAGTGATGAAGGCTAGGGCGACGCCGCCAAACCAAGCGAGTTGAGCATTTCGCACAAGCCGATGAAACTCAGCTTCACTATGCAGCTTCATTTTCAGCACCGCAAAAAGTGACGCCAGCGGTGGCAGAGCTAGCAGCGCAGGTACCCAGCCCATCCGATCTTTCAGGCCTGGCAGGGTGGCGCACACCCAGTAAATCAGCAGTCCATGCAGCAGCCAAGTCGAAGCCGAGACGACCCAGGGCAGCGCCACTTCCTGAAACCGTGTTTTCCAGACAAAGGGGTAGCTGGCAAAGAGCGAGGCGATGCCGATAAACCATCCCAGCGCCATCCAGGGTTGAGTGGCGTTGAAGTGCAGATCCATCCAGACAAACTCCAGCAGCCACATGCAGATCAGCGCTGCCATGCCCAGGGCTGGCAGTCGGGACAACCGCATCAGCACCAGCAGTCCCAATGACAGCAGCAGCCCGAGTGTGAAGACGGGTGTGGGGTTGATCATCTTCAGCCGGTAGGTGGCGATGATGAGCAGGATGAACGGCAGCGTGGCAGAAGCCATCGGAAGCAAACCTTCCAAGCTGGTTAGCCAATCTCCGCCCTGACGTTTTTCAGTCCCCACCTTCTGCCTCACTCGTGCCGAAAGCACCGCTCCGGCGGCTGCGAAGACCAGCGCAAAACCACCCAGGGTGAAGAGGAAACTCCAAGAACTGGACAGGGGGTCCAGCCGGAAAAGCCAAAAGCCCATGGCGAGTAAGGTCACGCACAGAGCCAGCAGCACGGGGGCGAGAGCGAGTGTCAGACCTGCCACGGCGATGGTTATCAGATTCAGCAGCAGCACCGTGGGCCAGATGAGCCAGGGCACATGAGGCAGGGAAAACATGGGTGCAATGACCAGGAGAACAGCGATGGGTCCCAGCCAGATGCCATGCTGCTGAGCCTGCATGGTTTCAGGTCGTTTCCGAATGGCCAGAAGGGCAAAGCCCGTGTGCATGAGACCAAAAATCAGGTAGCTGACCAGAGCCGAGATCAGCGTCGCATCGGTCAGTCTTAGGGAACTCCACAGCGCTAGATGTACAAAGGTCAGCAAGGCCGCAATCCACTGCGCCATAGCGACCCTTGGTTGCACCCAGATTTGCAATAAGACGGCGGCATTGAGCGCAAACAAGAAGCCGTTTAGCACCACCGGACGTGCCGTGATGTAGTCTTTCTCGAGAAAAATGAAGGTGACGACGAAACTCCAGGCCGCCAGCACCAAACCGCCGATGGCAGGTTTCAGCGAAGACTCCTTAGAACCTTTGGATCTAGTTTCTGCATCACGTTCCTTCAGCCACCAGGTTACTCCGGCAAACAATGCTGGGAAGAACACATGCACCGCGATAGGAATCCAGATCTTGGCGCTTTGACCATAATGGCCTTTCCAGAACCATTGCCCAAACCACCCAGCTTCTAAAAGCAGCGTGCCACCTGCTGCGCAGGCGATCAGGTATGACCAACCGCGCTTTTTAGCCACAGCCATTAGCCCCAGGTCAATCAGCAGCACATAACCAAATAGCCCGAAGGGGTGATCCTCCCCCGAATTCACAAATACAGGTGTCAAAAATCCACCTGCCATGCCTAGCACGGCAATCACGGGTGCATCTATCCAAACTGCTAAGCTGAAGGCACCTGCCGTGATCAAGGATAGATACAGAAAGGTGCTAGCCGTCCCAAAAGCCGGGAAGTGATACAGCTCATGCGCGGCAAAAGTCACCCCATACAAAATCAATACCCCTGTTGCGGCCAAGGTTTGGGCCAGCACCGCGTAGTCCCTGCTTCGTCGCATGATGATCCCTGTCGTTACCAAACCGCCACCGATGAGGAAACCGATGGCAGTGCGTGTGGCCGGTGAAATGAGATTCCGTTCAAAGGCATACTTCACAAAAAACACGATGCCTAAAAACAGGGCCAGTCCACCAATCCAGGCAAAAAGCTTCACTCCCAGGAACTGCTCCCAGGTGATCTCCGGTTTGATCAAGACTGAATTTTTTCGAACGGGTCGTGGCTCGATTCGGTTAGGTTCTACCAAAATCTCCGCTTTGGGTAGGGATGGTGCTTCTTCCCGAATCTCCGTGGGATTGGGTAAAACTGGGGATTCAAGCTTTTCAAAAACTGGAATGGGTGGCGGTATGGCGGGGGCAACTTCTAGGACTGCTACTGGTTCCTTTTTAGCGAGGGGTACCTCTTGTTTCGCTATCTCAGGGGATTCGATGGGGCGTGAGTCTGGACTGAGTTCCTTGGCCTGCACTGAGGGTGTGGCATTCTGAGCCAGTCGCTTGCTCAATTGCTCCACTTGGCCCCTCAAACGATCCACGGAGTCACGCAATGCCTGCGTTTCCTTCTTGGCATCGCCCGCAGCTAACCAAGCTATGCCAGGAGCAACCAGTAGGTATAGCAGTACGGCTAGTCCAAAGATGATCGCAAAGGTGTCCATGCCTGCATATTGGCTGACGATAGAGGCTTACGCGATTAAGAAATGCAAAGATACCGAGGCCAGTACTGCTCTAGGAGCATGAAGTCATTCGCGATTTGTATCTGTGCAAGCGTCTAAATGAAAGGCTTGGGTTAAAATGTGGACACGTTATTAATCAAATAATAAAAAAACGTACAAATGACGAATTTATGAAAAATCTATTTTAATGTGGGTCTGTCATTGAGAAATTTCAAGCTGGCACATTAAATGAAGAGCCTCAGGGAGCTTAGTTTCTCCTGTTTGTATCCCAAAGTTGATCAAAGTGGGACTTTCGAAGGCTCGAAAATTCAAATTCAACACTCCTTATTTAAGGAGTTATAAATCAACATGTTATGATGTGAATATCTATTGAAAACACAATTTTAGTTATACCAATTAAGAAATTATCACTTAATATTAAATGAGCATATATATCATATGCCATGTGGCGTAATAGATGATAAAATATATATTTTTAAATAAAATAAATAATCTCTAATTTAAAAAATAGGGTGATTTGTTTTACTATTTTAGTTGTAAAATCTCATGCAATAAGATTTTAATCTAAATACGATTTTCGAAAATTATGAAAATCGTGTCAAAACAACTAAATCCAATCAGCCTAAAACCGATTATGAGTTCACAGTTTACCTTCTCAACTCCAGCGGACATTCATGATTTCCCGGTGGGTTCATCCCAAGATCTGGCGCTTTGCGCTCAATGGAATACGAATATCACAGGCTTCACTCAGCAGGCGATTGTTGGGGA
>JAOZVT010000875.1 GCA_025869455.1 Prosthecobacter sp. | reverse complement strand
CACCACTGGTCACCGTGCCACTTGGTGTGACCACCGTCAGACGGTAATCCCCCGCATCAGCCAGGGTCACCGCAGGCAGGCTCAGAGTCGGCTCAGTTCCCACCTCCTGACCATCATGCTGCCACGAAAAAGCCGTAGGCTCAGACCCGGTCGCTATGGCGGGACTCAGGCTTAATTCTTCCCCGGCCAACACCAAACGTGAAGCTGGTATATGCCAGATCTCAGGTACCGCATCCGCCTCCAATACACGCACACGGAAATGCAACGTGTGAGTGATGCCAGCCATCTCACTATGGAATACCACCGTCGTCTCCAGACTACTGTCAGCCCCAGCGGTAAAAGTTAGTTGCACAGCCTCCGGCACCCCAGGACGCAAGCCATCCACAGCCGTGACCAGCCAGCCAGTAGCAGAGCTAATCTCCAGATCCGTCACCTCCAAAAAACCATCCAAAGTCAGGCGCATCTGTACAGGTTGCATTGTTCCATCACTACTGCACACCAGTTCATCCATCACCTCATCATCCTCCACCATTTGAAAGCCATTTTCCGCTGCATCCCAGACCTCCACCCTAAGCTGCGGAGTCACATCCTGGACATGCAACTCCGCACCAAAATCTGGATGAATGAGAGGCATGAAAAGTTGATTACCTGAAAGCGCTAACCGATCCTTCAGTGAATCCGTGCCTTGCGGCACCGCCCCAGGTATCTCCCAGGTACTAGCAGGAGTCCCCTGTGTCCGCCAAAGCCTGTAACTATCTTCATTCCATAATCGGAGAAAAAGAGTATCTCCAATGATCTGCAAAGGAACCGTAGATTCTAGCCCAAGTCTCTTCTTTAACACCACGACCGTTGGCTCATCCGCATTCATGCAGCAAAGATCATACAGAGCAGGATCTCTCGCATTCTGTTGCAAAAAATAGCACTTACGGCCCACTGTTTCCAACACGATTCTCTCCACACCATCGGTAAAGACAGGACGAGTACCGCTAGTCGTGCCATCACTATACCAGATAGATCTTAACGTTCCATAGGAATTCGTAACCGTGAATACCGCCTTATTCCCCCATAAACGAAGGGTGGAAAGAAGCATCGTGTTACCAACAGGCGCAAACGCAGACCTCAATTGTTTAGGCTCCCCGTCTTTGGTGCAAAGGTAAAGACTATCCGCTCCATCAACCTTGGGCTTACCAAAGAAAAAAAGCACTGATTGATCAGAAAAAACAGGAGAACCCGAAGCCGGCGGCCTAACTACAAGTTCATGCACCTGCTGGGCACTTCCCACCAAAGTCTCCTCCTTATTCAATTCCGTTAAACTTTTGCGTATAAGCCGAGGGTAAAAGGTTATGCCTGCCCGATTCTCATCTCTCACCCCACGCACGACAAACAAAGTATCCTCAATCTCAACGGAGCCAAAGATTCCAGCTGAAATCGAGGGGTAATGCTTCGTAAAATAAACCGTGCCTTCGGATGTTCCATCCGTGCGGTAAAGCGTAGGGGACGACCAAAAGTAGAGCCCATCGTCTTTGGCAAAAAATCCCTTGGGATTCACGCTCGACACCTTGTAAGTACCATTGGCCGTGCCATCTGAGCGCCAGAGTTCCTTCAACGCCGAAAAGTACACGATACCATTGTACTCAAACATTTCCGAAGGCGTGTCATTACTCCCCGTAGGAACAATACTTTTGACCATCGTCGTGCCAACGGCCGTCCCATCACTACGCCAAAGCTGCTTCCCGCCAGGAAAACTAGTCGCACAGAAATAAACAAACCCATTGCTGGCACACAGGTATTCAGGACGGCTGCCTATCGAGTTATTGTAACCAGGAATATCCTTCACCAGCGTCGGCTCAGACACCGCCGCCGAAACCAGCCCTAACAACGAAAACACAAAAATAATAACAAAACCAAAAGACATCTTCACCTAGTAAACTCCCCCTGTCACTTTGTCATGAAAAAACCAAGTTCCAAGCATAAACATTTAACTCATAGCTACCCCCAAAACAACCAAGCCCTCCCACTGAAAAATCCTGTCAATCCTGCCATCTTGTTAATCCTGTAAAAAAACGCCACCCCCCTAACAAACAATACCGCAACACCAACCAACACTGAACACCGCCCCTCTCACTCCACCCCCACCAGCCTGCTTTGCAGATGTTGCAGAGCCGTGTTGATATTCTCCCCCACCAGTCCGGCGAAGCTCACCTTCCCTCCTAGCACTTCAGCAGGGATGTCGAAGGTCACTTCCAGCACGCCGCTGCCGCTGGCTTTGAGCGTCTTGCGTTCAATGCGGGCATCCTGCGCGCCTTTCAGCGTGACCAGCAGTGTTTGTTCCCCCAGTTCAGCGGGGAAGCTGTGCGTCACCTTCACCGTCGCAGGTTGCCCTGGCTTCACGCTTTCAGGCACTTCCAGGGAGATCAGTTTAGCCGCTTGCCGATCCTTCGCGCCGGTCTGCCCCTGGCCCTTCGTTTGGCCCTTCTTCATCGCCGCAGCTTTCCCTTTGCCCTTAGCCCCTTTGCGACTGCGCGTTTGTTTTTCCAGCTCCTGCATCCAGTTCTCACGATAGTCCGCATCCGCGCGATGACGAAACACCTCCAGCAGCGGGTCCCCCGTCTTCACCATCCAGGCTTCCAGGGCCTGTTCCAGCACGGTCACTTGCGCCGCATGGGCAGGTAGATCAATGAGGTTCGTCAGCGCATCCGCATCATAGCGTACATCATACGCCTCTTCCGGCAGGCGATGATCAAAGAGATCTATCCGCGCGGCCACCTGCACATCCGTCTTCGCCAGCACACGCATCTGGCGGCAGGTAGCGGTGCCCGCAGTCGCCCCCGTCATGACACGCTTCCCGTTAGACCAGGGATTGAAAATGTACAGGAAATCCTTCGTCTGTACCGCACGCATCGGCGTGATCTGGCCGCCCGAGTTCTCATAGTAAGATTTAAAAACCATGTCCCGCCCGTCTTGCCCCTGCCCTTTCAGCAACGGCACAAAGGAGCGTCCATCCATGCCCTCAGGCGGCGGCACGCCCACCATCTCCAGCAGAGTCGGCAGCAGATCCACCGTGGAAACCAGGTGCTGCTCCTCCACCGCGCCCGGCTTCGTGATTCCTGGCCACACGATCATCAAAGGCGTGCGCGTGCTGTGATGATACATCTGCGTTTTGGCAAAAGGCAGCGGCATGCCGTGGTCTGACAGGAAGATGATGACCGTCTTTTCCCTCTCTCCAGATTCCTCCAGCGCCTTCAGCATGGCCCCCACCGCATCATCACCGCGCCTAACCGATGAGTAGTAATGGGACAGCTCCTTGCGCACCACAGGATCATCCACCAGAAAGCCCGGCACCGGCACTTCCTCCGGCGTGAAAACCCTGGACGGCACGTGCTCATCCGGCACCGTTTGGCCCTTGTTCCCTTCCGCATAAAAAGGCTTGTGCGGATCAGACACATTCATCAGCAGGCAGAAAGGCTTGCCCGCAGCCTTCGCCGCCGCCATGCCCTGCTTCAGCGATTCACCATACGAGGGAGCATCCTTCACATGCACCTTCTGGCCCGCCGCATTCGTGTCCAAATTCACATCCCACGGAAACGGCACATAAGGCGTAGAGTGGCTGACCTTCCCGCGAATGCCCGTGAACCAGCCCGCCTCATGCATCAGCCCGCCCATCACCGGATACTTCACCTCCGCCTCCGGCAGCGGCACAAAACCCTGGATGCCCGTGTGATGCGGATACCTGCCAGACCACATGACATTCCGTGAAGGCATGCAATTTCCCACCACCACATGCGCCTGAGTAAACCGCAGCGCCCGCCCAGCCAGCGCATCCATATTCGGCGTAGTATCAGCCAGCTTGCAGCCATACACCCCCACCGAATCACAGCTCATGTCATCCAGGGTAATGATCAGTACATTCGGCTTCTCCACCGCCTGCATGATAGGCAGCCCAGTGAGCAACAGGGCCAAAGTCAGGAATAAAACACGCATCATAGCCGCCATGAACGTGGAACCGACCGCGACGTATCAGAAAATGCAGGCGAGCGCTGACAAACGACCTCAAAAAAAGCCCAGCTCACAAAAACCATCTAACTCTAACGAAACACTTTTAAAGGCACTTTGTTAATCATCAGGACATAGGTATCTAAATATTATTTTTAAAACACCTTCGTTAAAATGATAAATTGAGTTGCACTTTTATCATAATTTTAATAGTTTATTAGAAATATCATTGTCGAGTGAAGCGTTCATTTTGGAAATTCACTCAAGGAAGGCCCACGTGACCTTCCCGATATCCT
>JAOZVT010000874.1 GCA_025869455.1 Prosthecobacter sp. | reverse complement strand
GACGCAGGTGTTCAAGAGATGAATCCCATCTCCTGGTGTGTCGTTTTGCGTGAGGCCGGAAAGGATTCCACCGTGCCTGCCCCAAGTCGTTACGATCCACGTTCTTTTTCGGCCCTGGATAAAACTCGGCATTGGGTGGATAGCGACATGAGCGAAGGCATTTATGCCAGCAGTGGCTGGAGCATCTACACGCATCGGCGGTTGGTGGACCGTTGGCACAATCGTTTCGCCGCAGGCACGGAGGCCACTTTCCTAAACTGGCCAGTCCAGGATTATCCCGTGTGTCAACTGCCTCAACACGTGGTGGACGCATTGGAAAAGACTGAGCCAGGAGCCTCGAAGAAAAACATCGTCCATCTGACGCCCTCGCAGCGGCGCATCATTTTTGAAGACGCCAAAGCGCATTCCTTGGGCTTGCTGCATCACTTACAAACGAAGGTGCATGATCGGGTGGGCGACTTCCCACAGTCGTTTCGTTACATGAAATTGACCGATGAATTTGGCACGGCGGATCATTTGCCACCGAAGCCCTACGTGCGTGAAGGCTTGCGTTTGGAAGCCTTGGCCATGCTGAGCGAAACAGACATTCGTGCCACGAGTCGTGAGCCTAAATGGGCCAAAGTTATGCCCACGGATTCCGTGCTTGGTTTCCAGTTCAATATTGATTTCCATCCCACGCGTCGAAAATTCCTTGCCGAAGATGGCCATGGGCCTTGGCAGTACATCCAGACACCCTCGCGCGGCTGGCATACCGATACGGATCGCGCCACTTTTCCTCTGCGCGGGCTGGTTCCCGTGGAGATGAAGGGTTTGTTAGGCGCGGGTAAAAACATTGGCGTTAGCAGTGTGGTGCAGTCGGCTCTTCGTCTGCATAACCAAATGATGCTCATGGGCCAAGCCAGTGCCACCTTGGCCTGGATGAGCCTGCGGGACGGAGTGCCGCCACGAGAAGTCGCTGCCACGATACCGAAGGTCCGGGAACTCCAGCAAAAACTGGTGCGTGGGCATGGCGGTCCTGGGGTGTTGATTTGGCCCTGGCAGGACTTATCCCCCGAAGAGGCTCATTTCGAAGCTGCCAATTTACTCGCCACACGCGGGATCTGGGTGCCCGATTCAAACAGCGTACTTTTTGAGCCGTCAAAACCTGTGACTCGTCGCGAATTAGCCTGCGCCTTGGCCCGCCTCCATCGGGCGACTTTGCACGCAAAAGATTGGGTGCTGCTTGAGGCTCCTCGATTCACCGATATCCCCAAGGATGACGCAGATCGGGCTTTGATCGAATCCATGATTGCCTGGGGAAAGTTCGGACCTCAGGAGGCAACGTTCCGGCCTGATGCTGTGGTGAATTGGGCCACGCTGCATCGTTGGTTGACGGCTTTAGAGTTGCCCGTCTCTGCGGGATTGAATGATAAAGATCGCCAAGCTTTTGTGCTGACGCGTGCGGAATGCGTGCCGCATCTCTGGCGTGCACTAAGTCTGGCTGGAGAGGCATTTCCTGAAAATCTCACCTGGCTAAAAAACGTCGGTGATGAAGATGGTGACGGGAAAGCGGACAATGCAGACATGCTGCCTTTTGATCGCGACAACAACAGCGTGCCGGACCGATTGCAGCCACCGACTTTTTCCCAAGAATGATATTAAGGCGTGATCATATAACCTGATGCGAGTGTTGGCATCGTATAGCCTAGGATGCATCTACGTGAGTTCAAACAGTCCCAGGTTTTGCCCATCTCCTTGGCCGAGGCATGGGCCTTTTTTTCCAATCCGGCAAATTTGAACGAGATCACGCCGCCAGACATGCGCTTTCAGGTGATGGGTGGAGATCTCTCCGCTGTGCATCCAGGGCAGATGATGTGGTATCGCCTGCAACTGGCCCCATTCATCTATCGAACCTGGGTGACGGAGATCAAGATTGTCTCTCCCCTGGAGTACTTCGTGGATGATCAACGATTCGGCCCCTACAAGCTTTGGCATCATCGACACAGTTTCCGGGCCATCTCAGAAACTCAGACGGAGGTGACAGATCACGTGGTCTATGCGCTTCCTTTTTGGCCGTTCAGTGAAATCGTCCACGAATGGTACGTGAAACCCATGCACGACAAAGTCTTTCGCTACCGTCATCAAGAACTTGTGCGACGTTTTGGTCCATAGCCCCATGCACACCGTTCCCGTCACTTGCCCCACCTGCTTTGAGGAGTTTGAAGTCCCCGCGCCTTACATCACGGAGACACCGTGTGATGTGGACTATGACTGTGAGGTCTGCTGCCGACCCATGCGTATCGCCTTTGAAGAGGAGGATGGCGAGGTTGTTGGGATGGCCTACGGGCTCAATGATTAAGGCGACTTACGGATGCAGTTCAAAGATGCCTTCAATCTCCACGGCGATATTGCCCGGCAGAGAACCCATGCCGACCGCACTGCGGGCACCGATGCCATTTTCTTCTCCCCACACTTGGGCAAAAAGCTCACTGCAGCCGTTGATGACCTTCGGGTGATCAGCAAATTCCGGGGTGGCATTCACCATGCCCAGGAGCTTCACCACGCGCTTCACGCGATCCAGGCTGCCCAGTTCCTTTTGTAGAGTTGCCAGCATGGCTAGCCCAGTCTGGCGTGCGGCAGTGTGGCCCTCTGCCAAATCCAAATCTTCGCCCACGCGGCCTCGCGTCATCCCACCATCGGCAAGGTAGGGGCCGTGACCAGAGACGTACGCCACGTTGTTGACGATGACGACAGGTTTGTAAATGCCACCTTTGGGAGGTGCAGGTGGCAGGGTGATGTTCAGGGCGGTGAGTTGGGCTTCGGCGGACATGGCTTGTCAGAGTGAATGAAGCTAACTGGCATCACGCGTCATTGAAGAGATGCCGATTTTTCCAAAAGTAACTGAAACCAGACACCAGGGTCAAGGCCGTGGTGAAATAGATGATGAATCCACCGATCCATACATGGATGACTGATGGGGCAAAAACGGGCTTCAAGAAGCCAAAGATAGGCTCGTTTGAGGCGGCGCTGAGCATGAAGTAGAGCACGGTGATGATCTGCCAGACCATCTTATGTTTGCCCAATTTTTCAGCCGCTAAAACGGCTCCTTGTCCAGCGGCGATCTGGCGGATCCCTGTCACGAAAAACTCTCTTGCTAGGATAGCAATGGTGATCCAAGACGGAATGACCTGATCCACCGAAAGCAGGATGAAAGCGGCGGCGATGAGGATTTTGTCGGCCAGCGGATCAAAAAGCTTGCCAAAATTCGTCACCAAATTGCGTGCTCGGGCGATGTTTCCATCCAGGTAGTCAGTGAAACTGGCGATGCCGAAAATGATGACGGCGATGGAATACGAGTTTGACCAAGGCAGGTAGAAACAGGCCACAAAAAACCCGGTGAGCACGAGGCGTGAGAGGGTGAGTTGATTGGGCAGGTTCATGTGGAAATTTGACTCCCTGTGATACCGGGGGAAAGCCCCCACTGTCAATGATAGGCTGTGGATTGTGTCAGAAACGTTGAGTTCATTCCTGTTTGATCACTCGTTGCAGCCAATCACGCAATTGACGCCGCTCTGGAAGATCCCGCAAAACCCAGGCATCACTGTGATTCCGAAAGGGCAGGGGAACGAATGTCCAGTCCCCCTGAATGCCCGTACTTTGGAGCCATTTTTCAGCCTCTTGGGTGCTGCCCTCATGACTGATGAATTGTGGACGGCCCTTTAGGCGCTTCAGCCTGAGCACTGCCGCAGCGCGATCTGCCTTTTGATAAGGCCAGCCCTCCTTCACTCCGTCATAATGACTGTGGCAGATGAACCCGCACCAGAGTTTGGCGATTTCGTCATCGTTTAGACCGATGTAGTTGCAGGCGATGCTACCTCTCGAAAAGCCAGCCAAGATCACTTTTTCAGCATCGCCACCGTAGCGTTCGCAGACATCTTTGACGGTGGCCATGCAGTATCGTTTGGTCTCCTCCACATCGCCCCACCACTTCGTAGCATTGCGCATGGTGTTGGCGTTTTTTTCGATGAACGGCAGGCAAATCCACAGATAGCCTTTGCCCGCGCTAGCCCCGTAGCCTAGGCGACTGCCTTCCACGGTTCCGTCACTGACGTCTCCCAAGTTGTTTTTGAAACCGCCATTGCCTGCGTATTCCACGATGACAGGCCACTTTTTGTCTATTTGCCAATCCGTCGGCAGATAGACCAAGTGATGCACTTCGGTCCCCTCCCAGCCCACTGTCGTTTGCTGTACTCGTTTGCCTGCTCCAGGTGGCCC
>JAOZVT010000873.1 GCA_025869455.1 Prosthecobacter sp. | reverse complement strand
AATTTCTACTATTCAAATGCTCACCTAACCTGCAAGCAGCGTTTTGCCGAAGGTGACCACGATAAAAGCATCCCTCGATCAGGCATTCATTTTAGCCCCCAGATTTTGCACTTCATTCCCCGATTCCCGATTCCCCACCCCACCGTGGAATTGGGAATCGGGGAAATCGGGGGTGCCCCTCGGAGCTTGTGTGGCACTTGAGGGGGGGGAGTGTGGGGGGGGAAGTGTGGGGGTGTCCCAGTGTTCACTTGTAAAGAGGCTATGCGCCCTTGCCTGGGCGATGTGGAGACCCCTTGAAATGGTTTGCGTTAATGCCTTGCACCTGGGTGGAGGCTCAGTCATCTCGATTGTGGCTAGTTGGAAAAGCAGAGGGCCAGGGCGTTACCAGTGTCTGCCATGGGGCGGTGAGGTGTCTCAATAGCCACACTGCGCCGCCTATAGTCGGGTGCCTTTCAGTAATCTATCGCCTGAGCGCTGTAGCCACCCAGGCGTAGAAGCTGGGCTGAGGCGATGGCCAGGGGTGGCTGTGGCGCAAGCTTCAGCAGGTAGCCTGCGGAGCTACGGTATCTCGCCATGGATAGTCCAGGGCGGACACGCACTCTCCTCCAGGCCTTCCACCCAGTCTAAATAACAACACACGCTCCCCTCCTATCTTCTAGTTAGTCTGCTGCTCAAGATCTAGGCGAAGATGTCAGCGAAAGAAGATAGAAACCTGGGCAATGATAAATAATGTTAAATAACATAGAGTAAAAGGAGGCTATGCGCCAGGAGAATTTCATGCCTTAGCCATCCCTGGCTACAATGGTCCGCCCGCCTGGGTGAGATGACTTGTGACTGACTCCTTATGGAGGAGCAAGGTTCCCGATTCCAAATTCCACGGTGGGGTGAGGAATCGGGAATCGGGGAATCGAGACAAGGCTGCCTGGCGGAGTGGGGTCCGGTTGATGAAACCGGCTAGGTCAGCCCCGGCACTTGGCAAGTGCCTCTCCTTGGGCCGTTGCTAGGAGGGGAGCGTGGACATTTGTCCTTCGTCTTAGCCAATGGCGATGCCGCATCCCAGACACATCTCTTAGCTGGATGGTGTTACACATGATAAACCGATTTTGGAACAAATTCTCCCGATTCCAAATTCCCCGGTAGGGCAGGGAATCGGGAATCGGGGAATCGAGAACCTGCGGCTCATTCTGCACGCAGCCATGAGGATGCAAACCAGGGCTTGGTTGGCGTGCGAGGGATCAAGAGACTTGCCATCAAAGGCTTCACTGTGCTTAGCCTCTTAGATCACAGAATGGGGGGCTGTATCGTCGTCGCTGTATTGCACTGCCAGCAGGCGTCAAAGTTCCCTGAAATCCTTTCGCCACAACCAGGGCAATCCCAATCTGGGCCTAGGAGTGAGGGGGCTTGATAGGCTTTCAAGATCTCCAATGCCTCGTCGAAATATTCATCCTCCACCAGGCAGAGCGCAGGTGCGAACAAGGGATTTTGAACGTGATCCCTCTTCCCCAAGACCAGGCTCAGCAGTGCTATTTCACCGTTCGCTAACCACCAACTGTTCCCATTCAAAACAAAGGAGGCAATGCCCGCTTCTTCGAGGATGGACTTGTGCAGACCTAGGATCGTCAAGTCGTGGTGGTGGGAGATCCTTCGCATCAGTCTGTAACGCAAAATCGTATAAGATCTCTTGCTTGCCGAGTTAACCACTCGTGTTTGGGTTGAATAGGTTGATTTCTAAAACAAGCGTTTCGAATTTGCCGATGCTTTTGGAAGGTTCTTTGATCAACTCTGTTCCCAGTCAAGGCTCTTGGCTACTGACATAAAAAAACCCCGTTTTTAAACAGGGCTTCTTTTTTTGATTCTCGAGGACTTACTACCAGCCGATTTTTTTGATCACGGCTTTTTTGCGAAGACCTTCCATCCATTTGTCGATGATATCTTTCGACTTCTCAGCGGAGATGGCGCGTTCGATTTCTTCGCGCACTTCACCCATGGGTTTGGAGTTGCCGTACTTGATGGCATCGCAGGCGATGATGATGTAGGCGGCTTCGTCGTCAATGACTTCGCTGAGGCCACCAGTCTTCAGGTTGAAGGCCACATTGGCGATGGAGGGTTTCATTTGTTCTCGGCCCATCCAGTCCCAGGCACCCCCGTCTTCAGCATGGCTGTCTTGGGAGTAAGTCTTGGCGGTGGTGGCAAAGTCGGCTCCTTTGAGCAATTTGGAGCGGATCTCCTGGGCCAGTTTCTGTTGGCTTTCAGGACTAGCACTGGATTCACCGCTGTATTTGGCGATGGTGATGGTGCTGATTTTGATCATGTCTCCACTGCGCCACTTGGCGACATTCTTTTTGTAGTACTCCTGTACTTCATTTGGGGTTGCGGGCGGTTGCTCGGCGGCCTGCTTGCCGCGCATGGCCTGGACGATCATCATTTTTTCCCGCATCTCGCGGAATTTTTTGAGCGTCATGTCAGAACTGGCCAACTCTTTGACGAAGGCTTCACGATTGCCTTTGAAGCTTTCACGAATGATGGCGTTGATGTCGTCATCCACCCATTGGCCTTTGATGGCTGCACCCAGACGTTTGAATTCGGCCAAGACCAACTCACGATCAATCAGGCTGTCCAGAGCTGTCGCACGTAGATTGGACAATTCGCGCTGCATCACCGTCGGGTCGTTTTGATGCTGCATGCGGATCATCTGTTCCTGCGCATTGACCGCATCCCTCACTTCAGATTTGGTGATGACGTTCCCATTCACCACAGCGGCAATGCCGTTGCTGGAGGATTGAGAAAAGGCCGGGGCTGCCAGGCAAAGCAGGCCCGCGAGGCAGGAGAGGTGAAGCAGTGAAACAGACATGACGTGGGTACAGGGACGCTTAACCATCGCTAGTCGAGGAGGCAAGAGCAAAACCAGCCCTTTCTGCGACTAGGATAATCTGGCTAACATAGGCTGAATCAGCGGTAAAACATGCGAATAATGCGTGCTACCACCCGCGCGGCTGAGCTGGGAGGAGATGAGTTCTGCATCGCTAACGACATCTGCGGGCAGCATTTCCTCATGGCTGTGGCCCTCGCAGGAAGCATGGGTATGCACAAAAGCGGAGGTGCCGTCTCGTGTGATCGAAACTTCCAGGCAGGGGGCTATCAGACGCAGGGTTTGCAGGGCACAACCGTCCTTTTTCTCGACCAGCCGGACGCTCAGTTTATTGCCATTGGCTTTGGTAAAGGTGAGTCCAGGTTGGGATTCATCTAACGTTGCCCCCAACCTTTGGGTGATCCAAGCCGCCAACAAGAGGGCTGCGCAGCGTTGGCATTCGGCATGGGTGATCTCAATGGTCTCCACCAGTGGTAGGTGCTCACGCGCTTTAGCATCTTGGAAGCTGTTGGCCAAAGCGGTGCGTAAAAAGTGACTGCGGGTCCAACTCAGATCCCGAACGTCAAAATCAGCCGTTTCTGCTGATTTTGCAGCTATCAGACTGGCAAATTCAGAAACCGGGTCAGACCAGCGTCCGCTATCGATGATCAGGGTATCAATGCGGCTATAAAAGCGCTCTTCGAAGTTTTTTGTCAGATCGCCCTGCCACCAAATGATGAGTGGAAGGTCGGAATCCAGGTGAGCAAAAACGATGTTCTGTACCTGCGCGGCGTCACCGCCTTCCAGCACGAACGAGATCTGCTCACTGCAAACGACCTGTTTGCCCTGGTAGGGGCGGCACAGTGCATTGATCCAGGCACGGGCGCGCTGCGGTTTGATATCTGGCAGGCAGGTGATCAGCAAAGCACGGCAGGCATTGTCATCTGTAATGCGGATGAGTTGCTCACTGTTGGTTACAATGGAATCTGGATCCTCACTATAAATGGCAAAGTTGATCAATGAAGCCCGTGTCTTCGCTTCATCGCTGGACCATAGCTCCTTGAGAGCCGACTCAATCTTGGTGAGGGCGACTTCGGTGCCGAGGTTGGCGAGGGTGTCTTCGGTAAGAGGCATGGAGAGTTAGAGAGCGTTTGGGTCCGCTGTTGTTCAAAGACAAGAGCGGACATGCCTTTGTTAGAGCAGCCGCCACGCCCGCCCGTCTTGGCGGAGGAGATCGTCGGCTTCTTTGGGACCCCAGGAACCCGCAGGGTATTCACACATGGTCGGCGGTTGCTCGGCTTTGTGCCAGGCATGCTCGATTTCATCAATGAACTTCCAGGCGTTTTCCACCTCGTCACGGCGGGCAAAAAGGGTGGCGTCACCAGCCATGGCGTCCAGCAGCAGGCGCTCATAGGCCTCTGGGCTGGCTTTGCCGAAACTGCCGCTGTAGCGGAAATCCATTTTCACCTGCTGCATGGACAGAGC
>JAOZVT010000872.1 GCA_025869455.1 Prosthecobacter sp. | reverse complement strand
CCTTAGTGGCGTCCGGTATTGCTTGGTGGTTGCAGCAGCAGAAGATCCGACTTTTAAAAATCCGCCAGGGGGAAGAAACGTCGGGCTGGCAGGCTCAACTGGCGTCTCAAAAAGAGGAGTCTCTAAAACAGGCCTCCCAGGCTCAGAAGCATCTGGACGAAGCTTTGGCTGAACGTGCCGTGGTCGAGGAGCGTTTTGTCCTGCATCGGGAGGCTGCTCAGCGGCGTGAAAATGATTCTTTGGCACGCATTGGTCTGCTAGAAACTGATCTGGCCGCGACTCGGGAGATCGCTGCCAAGTTGCCCCATGTCCAAGCCCGCATTGGAGATTTGGAGACGGCTATCAGTGCAGAGAGAGGACGAGTCGGCGCTTTGGAGCAGACTTTGCTGGTAACCAATACTCGGGCACAGGAACTTTCGGCGCAGTTGCAGGAGGCTCTGGCTCGGTCCGCAGCCTTTGAAGAGAAAACACAAGCTCGTGAGGCCGAGTTGGTTCGGCAATTGGCAGATAGGGAGCAGTCGCTGGCCTCGGATCAAGCAAGGCTCGGGACCGTGGATGACGAAATTGCCCGCTTAAAAGACGCGCAAACAGCCTATCAAACCACTGCCGAGTCTCGGATTACTACTTTGCAGCGCCAACTCGCCGCCGCAGAAGCCAAGTCTGCCATGGTGCAGAAAGAATTCATGAGTGCCGTCGGCGTGCTGCCAGAGTCTGCGCCTAGCACGGGAGGACTCAGCGATAAACGGATCACGGATCTGGAAGCGAAGATTTCACAGGCCGAAGCCGAAGCGCGTAAGAAAGCCCGTGAAGATGGCTATAAAATCGCCGAGTTAGAGTACCGCCTCAGTGAAGCGAACGACGCAGTGGTTAAGCTCAAAGAGGCTGAAGACAAAGCGGCAGAGGTGGAAAGCCTGCGCGCTGAGGTCAAGACACTGATGGCAGACCAAGAGGCTTTGTTAAATGACATAGAGACCTTGAAATTGCTGAAGGCTAAGTCAGTTGAACCTGTGCCGGAGGTTTTGGAGCAGTCGTTGCTGCCCATGGATTCTAACCATAAGTCTGAATAAAATGTCAGAAGGGATGTTAGTGAACGTTTTGTTGTTATGTTGCTCGCCCTCAAGCCCTTTAACTTTTTGGAAGTCACCGTTGGTAGCACGGTGGGGGTAAGTTTGCGGTATCTCCTTTTCGCCGGGGTTGCTTGGCTACTGGGATATCTTTTTTTTAAGCGGAGCTGGTTTCACCGGAAGATCATTGCCAAATTTCCAAAGGCCCAGGATGTCTGGCGGGAGATTGGTTATTCGGCGCTCTCCATCCTGATCTTTGGACTTGTCGGGGCAGCGACTTTGTATGCGGTCCGGCAGGGGTGGACGCAGAAGTATGCGAAGATGGGGCAGTTTGGTATGCTGTGGTTTTGGCTAAGCATCGGCTGTGCGGTGGTCATTCACGATGCTTGGTTTTACTGGACTCACCGCCTCATGCATCATCGGAAGCTTTTTCGCTGGTTTCACCGGGTGCATCATCTGTCGCATAATCCGACTCCCTGGGCCGCGTATGCCTTTTCTCCTTTGGAGGCCTTGGTTCAGGCTTTGATCTTCCCTCTGCTGCTGATCATCATCCCCATGCATTTGTATGCTTTTGGTTTGTTCATGCTGTGGCAAATCACATTTAACATTGCGGGACACACAGGCTATGAATTTCATCCGCGTTGGTTCATGCGGACGCCTTTGAAATACATCATGAACACGCCGACGAATCACATCATGCATCATGAAAAGATGCGTGGGAACTATGGTCTGTATTTTAACTATTGGGATCGGCTCATGGGGACGAACCATGAGGAATATGAGACGCGTTTTGGAGAGGTTACTTCCCGTGAGAAAACGGAGATTTCCAAATCACCCAGCACTCCGGTGGGCTAGCGCTGCGGTTCACGGGGCGCAGTTGTTGTACTTCGAATGAACGAGGCGGCAGGGCAGCGGCCCATTCGGAAATGGCCTTTTGTTCCTGCGCTCCGCCTTCATGCCCTGGATAGACGGCGATGGTTAATAGTCCGCCGGGTTTCAGTAATTCCAAGGCTGCGCTGACGGCCGCCAGCGTGGTTTCTGTGCATGTGATGACTGTTTTATCTGAGCCGGGTAGGTAACCGAGATTGAACATGATCCCCGCCAGTTTTTGCTGATGCTCGACTGCTACCGCCTCCAGCATGGTTTCGTGTCCAGCGTGGATGACGGTGAATTGTTCCGCTGAAAGGCCTGATTCCAGAAGCCTCTTTCGGGTTTCCGTGACGGCGGCAAGTTGCACATCCATGGCATAAACATGCCCCGTAGGATCTACGCATTGGCAGAGGAAGAGAGTGTCGTGCCCATTTCCGGCGGTTGCGTCTAGCGCGATGTCACCGGGGCCTAACCGATCCGATAAAAGTAACTGTGCCCAGCGCACGGCAGAGGGCAAGCCGCCGCTGTGACTGGCTAACTTGGGGTGGGGAGGAGGCGTTTCCATCTTGGATTTTGCCGCGAAGTGCCTCCCTGACAAGCCTCAGAGAAGCGCTTTTGTCTGTTTAGAGAGAATTGACAGGTGAAAATCAAAAGTCTAATTTCGCGCGGTTTCCTCCTCCCGTGGGGGCTGACTGAAGTTTGGCTCTGACGCCATGAGCTACGTTTCGTTTGGTGCTATTTAATTGGCGGTTTTCGATTCAGATCCTTCAATGAACTTATACGTCAGTAATCTTGCTTACAGCGTGACTGATGATGAACTGCGCAGCGAGTTCGCAGTCTATGGTAACGTCTCTAGCGCCCGTGTAGTCATGGACCGTGAGACTGGACGCTCTCGTGGTTTCGGTTTTGTGGACATGCCCAATGATACAGAGGCTAAGTTAGCTCTGTCGAATTTGGAAGGGTCTAACCTGGCAGGTCGCGCCATCAAGATTGTGGAGGCACGCCCGAAGGAGGAGCGCCCTTCACGGCCTATGGGCGGTGGAGGTGGGAACTTCAAAAAGAAAGAAGATCGTGGTGGGCATGGTGGTGGCTTCCGTGAACAAACCTACAACGATTGGGATGATCGTGAACGTGGTGGCAAGCGCAGTAAACCACGTGAGCGGGGACATCGTCACTCCGAAGGCGACTGGGATTGATCTCATCGTGTGTCCATTTTGAGGTGCTGAATGGCTGGACAAGCTGTTCAGCACTTTTTCTTTTGCCTGTAGGTGAGGTTTTTTTGAGTCTTTTGCTTTAGAATGCCTTAATTTAAGGCTTTGCAAATGGAGCGCCAGAGCCTAATTTTCTGTAACTGACATATTTGCCATGCCCTCTCCGGTGTGGTGGAGGTGCCCCGAGTGGACTTTCCCCCGGACTTTTTCGAGAATCGCGAACGGTGGTAGCGAAAGTTGCTCGACCGGGGGCGGCAGCTACCATGAATGCAGTGTCTCGATTCACTTACTTGCGATTTCGGCAAAAGAGCCCATCTTGCGCGCCCTTTTTGCCAACCTGACTGACCTGTGAGCCTTTCCCATCCTACCGATGACCTCCGCGTGGCGGAGATCCTGCCGCTGATTCAACCAGCGCTGCTAATGCATGACATTCCTTTGAAGGAAGGTGAGGCGGCTTTCGTCGAGCAGGCACGCAGACGCTCTGAAGCCATTTTGAAGCAAAAGGATGATCGCCTGCTCGTGGTGGTGGGGCCTTGTTCTATCCATGATCGTAAGTCCGCCTTGGAATACGCAGATCTCATTGTCAAAGCTCGGGAGACCTATGCCGCAGATTTGGAAATCCTGATGCGCGTCTATTTTGAAAAACCGCGCACCACCGTTGGGTGGAAAGGCTTCATCAATGATCCACATCTCAATGAAAGCTACGATATCAATACTGGGCTGCGTGGAGCACGCAGTCTATTGATTGATCTGGCCCACATGGGGGTGCCTGCAGCTACGGAGTTTCTTGACGTGATCACCCCACAGTACATCGCTGATGTCGTGGCTTGGGGGGCTATCGGGGCTCGCACGACCGAGAGTCAGGTTCATCGCCAACTGGCCTCAGGTTTATCCATGCCTGTGGGTTTCAAAAACGGAACGGATGGCAGCATCCAGACCGCACTGGATGCCATTCAGGCCGCAGCAGGGGAGCATTGCTTCCTTTCTGTGACCAAAGACGGCGTGGCGGCTATTGTGAAGACCCGTGGTAACGATGCCTGTCATGTCATCCTGCGCGGTGGTAAAGCCGGGACAAATTTCGATGCCGAGTCCATAGAGACGGTGGTCAATCAACTCAGTGCCCGTGGCCTGCCTGGGAGTGTGATGGTGGATTGCAGTCATGGAAACAGTCTCAAGGATTATCGCAAGCAACCAG
>JAOZVT010000871.1 GCA_025869455.1 Prosthecobacter sp. | reverse complement strand
CGTCCGCGAGCCTGACGAGAGCGGATTGCGAGTCCGTCTCGCGAGGCGCGCGCGTCACGCAATCGATGGGGTTGCGAAGCCCACCGCGCGGACGCTGCGCCTCCCGGCGCTCCACCAGCCGTCTCCCCGAAATGATGGGGTGGCGGCCGAGGTGTTCATCCCTCCACGTCATGAGCGGGGAGGGATGAAAGACTGTAGGAATATATTCGCATTTATATACTTGACTTAGCAGTCCTCATGGGCGATAAAAGCTCAGGAGAACAGCCATGGCCGACATTTACGCACCTGAATTCACCAACGAAGCCGCCGCGATTGCCCACCTTGAGGCAAGCCGCTGGAAGCTCTCTGGCGCGCATTGCCCGCATTGTGGCTCGTTTGCCGTCCGAAAGATGGAAGGCGAAACTCAGGCCGGTTACTGGCTCTGCAACGATTGCCGCGACAAGTTCACTTGCCGTACCGGCACCGTCATGGAGCGCTCGCATATCCCGGTTCATAAGTGGCTCCTTGCCATTCACCTGATGGCGTCCAGCAAGAAGGGCATGAGCGCCCATCAGCTTCACCGTATGCTGGGCATCACCTACAAGTCGGCTTGGTTCCTCGCCCATCGCATCCGAGAGGCCATGATTGACACCAAGGCTGGCCCGTTGGGCGGCGAAGGCAAGTCCGTGCAGGCCGACGAAACTTACATCGGCAATTCGTCCAAGCGCGCGAAGGGCTACAAGAAGGGCCATTCGCACAAAGAGCAGATCGTCGCGCTGGTTGAACCGGGCGGAAAGGCCAAGGCCGTTCACGTCAAGAAGGCAACCAAGCAGAGCGTCCGCGACATTCTCGTTACGAACGCTTCGCGTAAGTCAGAACTGCATACGGACGAAAGCCGCCTCTATATCGAGGTCGGCAAAGAGTTCGCAGATCATAAGACCGTCAATCACGGTTGGAATGGCCGTGGCGAGTATGTCGGCAAGGACGGCCAGACCACAAACGCCGCTGAGAACTTCTTTGGCATCTTCAAGCGCGGCATGGTCGGCACCTATCACAAGTGCGATGCACAACATTTGCAGCGTTACGTTACGGAATTTGAATTCCGCTTCAATCGCCGCACCGCGCTAGGCGTCAACGATAAAATGCGTGCCGATGACCTCTTGAAAGGCATCGAAGGAAAGCGCTTAACTTATCGACGGCCTAATTGAACTGAAAAACAGGAAGCAAGCGGTCAAACGCTTCCTACTCTGGAGGAAGCGGAATGGTTAGGGATCGCTACCGCGCTGAGTTTGACAAGCTCAGCTTGGACGACCTGCGTAAACGCATCAGCGTCGGTCTCTATAATGGCGAGAAACACGACCAAGCCATCATATATCTAGATGAAAAGGATCATGGAGAGGCTCGCGAATTCAACCGAGAAACCCTCTCGTTAATGAGATTGCAGACGGATGTGGCCCGTAGCGCAAATCGCGCCGCTTGGATTGCGGCGATAACCGCAATCATTGCGGCGGCAATTGCTACATATTCCATACCTAGTTTCCAGACTTGGCTTTGGAGGCTTTTTTCTTCTTAATTATCTTCTTCCCAATCTTCATTTCAGATTGAGTTTTGGGCTTTGCGCTCAACAGGTTTGCGAGCGTCTTTTTAAAAACCGGGTCTTTAGTTGGGTCTTTTGCCATGACGATCAGCATCATTCTTGGTGGCGAGAAGCATATCGAATTAGGGGCAATCGAGAGCGGCCCTGAACAAGGATTGCCTTTAATCACGGCCCTTGGCCTAGCATATCTCAACTGGGGGCGCTTGGAGCAAACCCTAGAATTCTTGCTTCGCTACACAGACGATCCCAGGCTCGTCACCGGCGGCGTCCCAAGATTTCCTGACACCTCGTTTCGCTTAAAGCTGAAGCTATTCAAAAATCTTTATACCAAACACACCCATTTCAAGGAATTTCATGAATCTGCGCGGCTTATAGCCGTGGGGCTGAAGAAGGCAAATGACTCTCGCGTCAGACTAGTTCATTCCAATTTCCAAGGGTTCACCGACGATCCGCACCCCGCCATCAAGGCGGTTATTGCGAAGTGGAAGGGACCGGACCTTCAGACCTTCGATGGCACTTGGACCTTTCAGGCGATCAGAGATTTCAACACGCTATTGTGCCACTTAAATAACGACCTCGCCGCCATTACGGCGAGGGTCATGACACCGGATTTTTTACAATCTCTCGAAATACCCTTATCGCGAACTGATAGGGCCATTCTGGCTCTCCGTCGCCGCCTGAGCCGCTTACCTCGTCTACGTATTGAACGACCATTTCCTCTAGCTTGAGAGCTAGAGTGCGGCTCATCCCCTCGGGGAGATCGTCATCTCGAATATACTCACCCATCGGGCGTCCCTTTCTAGGTGGGACGCATTTATAAAAATCACCGGCCTGTCACGCGCTTAGGACTATAATCGCGAAAACCTGCTAAGTAAAGTATATAAATGCGAATATATTCCGATAAATGATAAAGTCAATAGCTCGGCTTATAAATAATACAGATGAGAAATAAGTTATTTAGAAACCGCTTTTTCGATTCTTGATCTGTTCTCGATCTGTCTATCAATGACAGTCGTCGATACTGTGAACTCATCTGCAATTGATACCGTATCGCGCCCATCATCTAGCATTGAATCTATTTCAGAAATGGGTGCTAAAAATTCCGCGGCAAATGCCCTTCCTGCGGCTTGACGATAAGCTGAGCGTAGCTCGTTAATCGGTGCTCGCCCTTCATCAAGAAAACATGCCGCATCTCCCACGGCGCGGGCAAAAGTAAACAAATGGGAAGCTCTTGCTTCCGATGCCCCTCCGTGATTACGGAGATGGATATAGATGGCATCAGCGTGGTCGCTTCGAAGAGCTCGTAAGCCATCTATTTGTGCGGCTAATTCAAATGTTTTTTGCGCACCGAGCATTTCAGCTAACGTTTTAAAAGATTCAAATCGGTCGCCGACTCCAAGATTGAGAGCAGACCTCATGCCTTGTGCGCGCCGATATCCGAGAGCCCAACTCTGCTCAAACTCTCTTGCAGGCACACGTTGAGCTAAGTCTGATGCGATAGATCTGAGTTCACCCACTCTCGCCTTGTAAGGCGCGCGGTGTTCGGCAGATCTAATCCAATCTAAAAGCCGATCTTGATCAGCATAGCCCACGCCCGAAAGAAATTCTGACAACGCTTCTCCACCAAACATCTCACTGGCATTTGAGATTGCTGCCGCATCTTTGTCACTAATTTGGTAAGGGTCTAGGCCAAGCGCGCCTGCTGCTTCGCAGAATGCGGCTTCCTCGGGATTAGAGATTGAGTTTTGTACACGCTCCCATCTGAGCGCAGCACTTGTTCTTAAAACATTCAGCGAGTCTAAGCGCTCTAAAACTTCGCAAATAAAAGATTTGAGTTGGTTCTCAGCATTTATTCGATTCGTTAATTCAGTAGGCCCGAGCCAAAAGCGAACGTCAGGGTTCACATAGGTAAGTTGGTGAGCTGAGAATTCGAATATGTTCCCGTCGAAGCTCATACGGATATCGGGAACCGCATAACCGCTCCGATGCTTAATTAAGGAAACTTCTCGATCTCTTCCGCCAAATAAAGTCCACCAGTCGTGAGCAAGGCCCTCAGCAAGACTATAAAGAGAAATCGTCAGATGGTCGCAGTTTGCAGCACCACGCAAATGAAGTGTTACATTTTGGTCTTCAAGGAAGAGACTGAAATCTCCGACAGTCGCGCGCTCTTCTTGCGCGGCGTTGGACATGCCATCGATCCATTCAATCGAATATCGCAATGCGTTCACTCTCGTCGGCGGGCCAACCTTTGTATTGGCCTAAGACAGTATTCAAGCAGTAACCAATCCAAACCTTATTTGTTGCAGGGTCACGATACCAGACGCGGGCGGGAAAGTCCTTATCGCCTTCATAGTACTTAATTTGGCCTGCACTTAATGAATCTCTTATCCAAGTGGTGGCGGTCAAACGCTCGGTTTCAGTGGTAAAAGGGCAAATTGTGGTCTGTTGCTTCTTTGGCCGGGTTGCCTCACCTGATTTGTTAACATAACCGAGAGGAAGGCCGCCCCACCAACGCTTCGCCTTGTGTTCGGGACTTCCGACATAGCACGCACTATCGATTTGCTCTGCTGTGAGAGCGGGGCGTATTGGAATTTGCCTTGGACGGCTTGGCAAGAGCAACATCCTTCAAGTATGAGAAATTCTCAGCTATCCACCTTCAGCGCGGCAATAAAAGCTTCCTGCGGGATGTCGACCTTGCCGAACTGCCGCATCTTTTTCTTGCCCTCCTTCTGCTTCTCCAGAAGCTTGCGCTTGCGGCTGATGTCGCCGCCGTAGCACT
>JAOZVT010000870.1 GCA_025869455.1 Prosthecobacter sp. | reverse complement strand
CGTGGCAGATGCAAAACACCGAGGGGACCGGCGACGCCGGAGGAGATAAGAGGGTCGATTTGGCTCATGGTAGGGTTGGATGATGGTTTATCTAGGCAGCTGCTAGTGCCACCTATGGAACGTGAGTTACGTGGATCATTCGTCAAGAGATGACCTAAAAGCGAACAAACTGACGTAAGTACTGAGCCAAAAAGCACAAGAATCCATCCCACAAGGGCAGTTGAGTGAAAAGGCTGTTGCCTTACAAACCGCAACCGCTAGACTCGCGCGCTTCATTTCCGGCCCAACCAACCGGCTTCAGACATCTCCCATGAACTCGTTCCTCCTCAACCAAGGCATCTACGTATCCATCGCCCTCGCCGTGCTGGGCCTGGCTTTTGCCATCCTCCTCATCCGCCAGATTTTGGCCAGTTCCCCCGGGAATGAAAAAATGGCTGTGATCGGGAATGCTATTCAGCAAGGGGCCAAGGCTTACCTGAATCGCCAAATTCGAGCCGTTAGCATGATCGCTATTGTGGTCTTTATCATCGTTTGGTACACCCGGGGAGGTCTCTCCAGTGCAGGTTTCGTGGTCGGGGCCGTCTGCTCCATGGTCGCAGGTTACATTGGCATGATGATCGCCGTTCGGGCTAATGTGAGAACGGCTTGGGCGGCAAGCATTGGTTCTCATCCTGCCCTCAAAGTCGCTTTCAACGGCGGTGCGGTGACGGGTCTGTTGGTGGTGGCTTTAGGGCTGCTTTCCGTGGGTGTGTTTTATTTGGTGGTGGAAAAGATGGCGGGTGTGCAGCCTGCCATTGATGCCCTCATCGGTCTGGCTCTGGGCAGTTCGCTGATCTCTGTTTTTGCCCGTCTCGGCGGTGGTATTTACACCAAGGCGGCGGATGTGGGCGCTGACCTTGTGGGTAAGATTGAGCAAAATCTCAATGAAGATGATCCACGTAACCCAGCCACCATTGCTGACAATGTGGGCGACAATGTGGGTGACTGCGCTGGTATGGCCGCAGACGTTTTTGAAACCTATGCGGTTAGCCTCATCGGCGGCATTCTGGTCGGCCATCTGACGGGACCTGAAAACAATCACGCCGTCCTGGTCTATCCTTTCATTTTGTGTGGCCTGTCCATCATTTCCTCTCTGCTGGGCATTGCGTGGGTGAACTTCGTGAAGCAGAAGGCCACTGCTTCCCTTGTTAGCGGTGTGGCTGTGGCAGGCATCGTTTCTGCTGGCCTCTTCAAATGGGTTACAGACGCCATGTTTCCGGAGTCTCTTGTCATGGCTGGTAAGACCGTCACAGCCAATGATCTCTTCTACTGTTCCCTCATCGGCATTGTGCTGACATTCGTGGTCGTTTGGATCACCAATTATTTCACCAGCACGGCTCACGCTCCTGTGCGCCGGATTGCCAAGGCTTCTGAAACTGGTCATGCCACGAATATCATCGCAGGTATCAGCGTCGGTCATCACGCCACACTGCTTCCAGTGCTCTCCATTGCAGCTTCCATCTGGGGTTGCTGGGAACTGGGCGGCATGTATGGCATCGCCATCGCGGTTGTTTCCATGCTCAGCCTGAGTGGTATCATCATCTCTCTGGACGCCTTTGGCCCGATTACTGATAACGCCGGTGGTATTGCTGTGATGTCAGGTTTGCCAGAAGAGGTGCGCAAGATCACGGATGACTTGGATGCCGTGGGCAATACCATGAAAGCGGTAACCAAAGGTTACGCCATCGCCTCTGCTGGCCTCGCTGCCATGGTGCTCTTTGGCTCTTACGTAGAAGAGTTGAAAGCGGTCCTCCATGTGAAGGAGATCGCTTTTGATTTGATGAACCCGCAGGTCATCATTGGCATGTTCATTGGTGGCTTGCTACCTTACCTTTTTACTGCCTTTGGTATGGACGCTGTGGGCAGTGCGGCTGGCGCTGTGGTGCGTGAAGTGCGCCGCCAGATTCAACTCAAGCCTGGGATTCTCACTGGCCAGGACATTCCTGAATACGGACAGTGCGTGGACATCGTCACGAAAGCCGCTCTGCGTCAGATGATTGTTCCCGCCTTGTTGCCTATCGTTTTTGTGGTTGGTGTCGCCTTCCTGGGGAAAGAGGCTCTCGGTGGCCTTCTCATCGGTACCATCGTCACAGGCTTGTTCGTGGGTATTGCCATGACGAGCTCTGGTGGTGCCTGGGATAATGCTAAGAAGTATGTGGAAGAAGGCAACCACGGCGGCAAAGGCAGCTTTGCCCATGCGGCTGCCGTCACAGGTGATACTGTGGGAGACCCCTACAAAGATACTTCCGGTCCTGCCGTGAACCCTATGATCAAGGTTGTTAACGTCCTCGCCATTTTGGTGATTCCATTGTTCTTTAAATAAACGGACCTGCTGGTTTTACAGAAGGCTGCCATGAAAATGGCAGCCTTTTTTATTTGGCATTGAGGAGTTGCTCTGATTTGTTTACCACGATCCTATGGAAAAAAATCGAGTTGAAGCCTTTAGTGATGGAGTCATCGCGATCATCATCACCATCATGGTTTTGGAACTCAAGGTGCCTCATAGTACCGATCTGGAATCTCTGCGGCATCTCTTGCCCATCTTCCTGAGCTACGTGGTCAGTTTTATCTATGTGGGGATCTTTTGGAACAATCACCACCACATGTTTCAGATCACAAAAAAGGTCACGGGTGGTATTTTATGGGCCAACCTGCATTTACTGTTCTGGCTCTCATTGATGCCCTTTGCCACAAGTTGGGTGGGGGAAAATGAGCTAACCGCTCTTCCTTCGGCGATTTATGGTTTTGTGCTACTCATGGCGGCCATTGCTTATTTTATCTTGGAGCGGTCCATCATTGCTCAGCAAGGGGCAAACTCCATCCTCGCACGCGCTGTGGGCAAGGACTGGAAGGGGAAGCTCTCCCCGGTGGCCTATCTGACGGCTATGGCACTAGCTTTTGTAAACCCTTGGTTCGCCAATGGAATTTACATTTTAGTTGCCCTGATGTGGTTGATTCCTGATCGCCGGATCGAGCGCATGTTGGCAAAATCTCAGTAGCAACAGGCTTTTCTCTAGCATAGCGGCCATTCTTTTGGAAAGGCCTCTACCGTTAGTGATCTCTCGCAGTTAACGAGTCATTTACGCCGTGTGACTTTGATATTTCGCTCTTTACGCCAAGCTGCTCGGTGGTTTTGGGCCCAGTCATTTAGAGCACGTTCAAAACCAACGTCACGATTTTCCTTTTCGCTGACCAACCATTTATGCTGAAGGATCTGTTCGAGCTCGGCCTTGAATTCGACATAGGCATTGGGCGGCGTTGGAGGAGGCATGATGGGGGAATGGGAAGTCTGGCGGGTGAGCGTGACTTTTGCAAGGTCCCACTGCTTTGGTCCCATCGTACGGAAAATCGTGCTCTATGCAGAAAGAAAATGACAACTGGCTAGGCTGCGGTATAACGTAAAGGCTCAACCGAAACGTAGCACGCGCCGAAGTAGCTCAGTGGTAGAGCATCGCATTCGTAATGCGAGGGTCGCGGGTTCAAATCCCGCCTTCGGCTCCACTCGTGTCAGGAAATGACTCCAGCCCCAGATCAGACTCGTGTCAGCCGCAATCGCCGGCGAGGGGATTCTGTGGGCCTAATGATGAGGTTAGGGTTGGCCTTAGCGGTGGTGATTGTCATTGCCGTCGTTTTTAACATCGTTATCCACAAGCTGGAGCGTAGTCCTCCTGTGCAGCCAGAATATGTGCAAAAAAAGTCAGCAGAGGAGCTTGATCGCGGGAAGTTACCTGTTGTGACTCCGCCTGACTTTGTGCAGGGCATTGTAGATTTGGAAGGTAAGCGCCCTTTGATTGAGGAGGTATTGCGTGCGTTTTACCTTGCTTCTACTGTGGATGATCGACTGGCTTTTTGTCGTGACCCCGACCGAGTGAGACCTTTGATGCAGGATTATTATCTGAAGCATCCGCTACGTAGCCTCGCGGTCATCGGACTAGGGAACTGCCAGTCCGTGAGGGAAAAGGGCTACCAATTGGGCTACATCCAGGTCAAATTTAGCCAATCGCCTTCTGTGAGCGTCATTGTTGAAGAAGGTGCTGATAGACAATTCCGGGTCGATTGGGAGAGCTTAGTTCGCTACGGCGAAATGGGTTGGGATGATTTTTTGAAACAAAAGCCGAAGGAGCCAATTCTTCTCCGAGTCATCGCCTCACAGTCCAAGGAAACGGGAGTTCCTGGGCGTGAATGGCTGGAAATCTTGAGTCCAGGAAGTGGAGCTACCATTAAGGCTTATTTTGACCGCCGAGATCCCAAGTTGCAGAATTTGGTGGATCAACTTCAGTTAGGCGGGTGGAAAAATGTTCCGCTAACGCTAAGACTGTGTT
>JAOZVT010000869.1 GCA_025869455.1 Prosthecobacter sp. | reverse complement strand
AATCGACGATTATTGGACCAAACTCTCCGAAGGCGGCCCCGTTGAAGCTCAGCAGTGCGGTTGGGTTAAAGACAAGTTCGGCCTCTCCTGGCAAATCGTCCCCAAGATCTTGCCGATTCTCCTCATGGACCCAGACTCCGCTAAATCTCAGCGTGCCATGTTAGCCATGCTCCAGATGAAGAAACTCAACATCGCAGAACTCCAAAAAGCCTTCGAAGGCACTGCCTAAAAATCAACGGAACACCATCTGCGCCCCCAGGGGTCGCTCATCAAAAGTCACCGGCAGGCGAATCGCTTTATGCAAAAGCTCAAGGTATTGAGCACAAGGGATCTCATACCCACCCAAAGTCGCCAAATGGGGTGTTGTCCATTGGGTATCGTGCACAATGAACCCTCGTTCCTTCAGCCGCCATTGCAGATGCGTCAGCGCGACCTTTGAGGCCTGAGTTTCCCGGCTAAACATGCTCTCTCCAAAAAACGCCCCACCGATGGCCACGCCATAGACACCTCCCACCAGCTTCCCTGCGCGCCAGACCTCCGCACTGTGGCCAAACCCCAGGCGATGCAGTTCCTGGTAGCTATCTAAAATCGTGTCTGTAATCCAGGTCTCTGGGCGATCTGCACAACCGCGCATCACATCTCCGAAGGCCGTGTTCCACCGCACTTCAAAAGGATGATCCTTGAGATACCGGGCAAACCGCTTGGGCACATGAAACTCCTGAATCGGCAAAATCCCCCGATGCGGTGGACGAAACCACGAGATACGCCCGCCCTCATCCCCCATGGGAAAGGCACCATCACAGTAGGCGCTGAGCAGTTGCAGAGGAGCTAGCATAGGTCAAAAAAACAGGCTTTAGCGATAGGGATACGTGACACTTTTGCAACTCAACATCACCCCAATCACGCTCACTGCCCACTATCAATCGCCATTGCTCCCTTGGGGCTGCCCTTTTGAGTCCTGTGCTTAATCCTCGATATCCGTCACATGGAGAATGATGATAACATTAAGCCAAGATCTCTTTCACCACATGACCATGCACATCGGTCAGGCGGAAGTCGCGACCAGCGTAACGGAAGGTCAGCTTCTCATGATTCAGGCCTAACAAATGAAGGATGGTCGCATGCAGATCATGCATGTGGACTTTCCCATCCACGGCCTGGAAACCGATGTCATCGGTAGAACCATGTGCAAAGCCTTCTTTCACACCACCACCAGCAAGCCAGACGGTGAAACCACCTGGGTTGTGATCACGACCCGTCCCGTTTCTTTCGGCATAAGGAGTGCGGCCAAACTCGCCGCCCCACCAAACGATGGTGTCTTCCAGCAGACCACGCTGTTTGAGATCGGTCAGCAAACCGGCAATGGGCTTGTCCACCGCTGCCGCATGATCCCCATGTTTGGGCAAGTTACTATGCTGATCCCAGGCGGGATTGTTGCTATTGTCGCCATAATTGACCTGGATGTAACGCACACCTTGTTCGGCCATGCGGCGAGCCATCAGGCACTGGCGGCCAAAATTATCCGTGGTCTTTTCCCCGATACCATAGAGGCTCAGGGTGGAATCAGATTCTTGAGCTAGGTCCAGGGCGTCAGGAGCCTTGTTTTGCATGCGCCAGGCCAACTCGTAACTCTGGATGACAGCCTCGATCTCATTATCCCCTGGACGCATCTGCTGAGCATTGAGTGCGCCTAACAGTTCATACTGTTTGCGCTGCTGCTCTGGGGACCAGACGGTATTGACGATATTTTTAATGGAAGCTTCCTTGCTCGGCAGGCCGCTGCGGCCTAACGGCGTGCCTTGATACACGGCTGGCAAAAACGCATTGCCATAATTGCGTGGCCCGCCATTGCCCAAGCTGGGACTGATGGTGACAAAGCCTGGCAGGTTTTCATTTTCAGAACCTAACCCATACATCACCCAAGCCCCCATGCTGGGGCGGATGAAGTTGGTGGTGCCTGTGTGCAAAAACAAAGTGGCAGGACCATGCGCCACCCCTTCCGTGTGCATGCCATGCAGAAAGCAGAGGTCATCCACATGCTGATTGATGTGAGGAAAAAGATTCGATGCCCAACGCCCGGATTCACCATGCTGGGCAAATTCCCACAGGGATTTTTTGATGCGCTGGGGCGAGCCTTTGCCCGTCTTGGCCACAGTACGTGGATCAGCAATATCAATGATCTTTTGATCGTCCTTTTCTAGCCGGGGCTTGTAATCAAACGAGTCCACCTGACTCACCCCGCCCTGCATGAAAAGAAAGATCACTCGCTTAGCCCTGGGGGCATGATGCGGATGTTTCCCCATCATTGGACTACCCGCAGCCTGGGCCTGCCTCTGCGCCAAAGCAGACGCCGCTAGATAACCAAAACCACAACCTGTGGTCTGGAGAAAAGAACGTCGGGTGGGAAACATGGAGTTAGAACGTCTGAAGGCTGCCTTTTTTTGCGAGGTGAATGAAAGTCGCCACGCTCATCTATTCCGAGGGATATTAAGGAAACCCAAATCCGAATGAAACCTAATTCCTAGAGAATCACAAGAACCTCTTCATTTTCAGTCAAACTCCAAGCTCGACATCCAAACGCATTCGTTTTTTTATGCTCCGAATTCCCTCATGACTGCTGCCCTTTCTTTTCTCCGCTGTGGCCTACCACTTTTCGCTCTTGGACTGGCGCTGAGCAGTTGTTCTTCCTCACCTAAAATGACTGTCCAAGAACCAACCAAGGGACGCGATGAAGCTTTCTGGATTGGCGATCAGGTCTCTGGCAGTCCGCGACTGGTGATTGATCTCACGGCGCAAAGAATTCGTTATTACAAAGGAGATCGTCTGGTGGGCATGTCGCCGATTTCTTCAGGGCGCGAAAGCCACTCCACGGTAACAGGAAACTTCCGCATTGTCGAAAAAGACCGCTACCATCGCTCCTCCCTTTACGGCAGTTACGTGGATGACAGCGGCAATGTCGTGATGGAAGATGTGGATGTGAGGATAGACCCACGTCCTCCAGGCACCCGCTACGTAGGAGCTAAAATGCATTATTTCATGCGGGTAACAGGGGCCATCGGCATGCATGAAGGCTACCTCCCAGGTTACCCAGCGTCTCACGGTTGCATCCGCCTGCCGACCAACATGGCTCAGGCTTTTTACCACGCCACTCCCCACGGGACGCCCGTGCAGATTGTGGGAAATGCGGCACTAGCAGCCTATGAGCCGCCCGTTTCACAGACACCTGTAGCTACCCCCAAAGTGAAGAAGGGCAAGACACCCAAACGCCAAGCAGTGCCCCCTGGAACGACGCTCTACCTTTGATGCATCACCTGTTAGGGGAACAAGGGAGCAAACAACGGCTTCAGCCTAAGTGCTCCCGTGATGGAAAGATGATGCGAGTCTGAGTAGAGGGAGTGACCGTCCATTTCGATCATCGTTTTATCACCGGGAGTCTGCATCATGGTCGCCGGGTCCAGGATCTTGGCTCCCGCTGCCTGAAGACCTGGGAGCAAGGCTAGCATAACTGCGTTGGATTTTTGATGCTGCTCCAGGCTGGTGCTAGCACTTGTCGGATCAGGTAAAAATCCACCTGGAAGCTGCCCCAGTGCCAGCGCTTTCGGGACATTGAAGGGTTGTGTGGGCACATCCAGCACCAGCCAAACTTCAGCCCCAGCGGCTTTTAAGAGACGAACTGTTTCGATCAAGGCATCCCCGAACTTTTCAGTTTCCTGACCAGGACATTCCATCCAGTAAGCCGTCAGCACGACATAAGGGATGGCCTTTTCTTTAACCCGTTTGAGAACAGCTTGCGCTAACTCCTCCGTCCTTTCATTGAGCCCATGACGACTGCGCCGATAAAAACCAACCGTCGGTGCTGTGGCGCTAAAAATAGCGGCTTCTCCTGAAACACCATGCTCCTGACACAGGGCTTCCATCGCAGGTAAAAGACTGCGAGCATGACTGTCCCCCCAGAGCATGAGCCGCACCGAAGTCTCGGAAGAACCCATGTGCGGAAACTGCCCCTGGCTTGCAGCCTCCAGCCCCGTCCAGGTGAATGAGTCATCCTTATCTTGACTCCCCTGCGCATATTTCAAAGCAGCCTCTGGCATGCGAGCTGGCAAGCCCTGAAACTTAATCATGGTTAGGCCAAGTCCGATAAATAAGAAGCTCGTGACCATGCCCATCACAAAAACACTGCGCCGCGTTTTCAGAATTGTTTTCCGCCGAAAAGGAGTCTCCACCCACCGCCACGAGATCCAGGCTAAAATCAGCGCCGTTAAGATCAAAATGAGCCTAACCGAAAGAGGTGGCCTCGACTCCCCAGACACGGTCAGATATTGGGCAAAGGCCAGCAAGGGCCAGTGCCAAAGGTAAAGAGAATA
>JAOZVT010000868.1 GCA_025869455.1 Prosthecobacter sp. | reverse complement strand
CTGTGTCCTTAGAGGGTCGTCTTTGGAAATTCAGCTAAACCATCATGAGCTTATATTACCTTGATCTCACCGTCCGCGTGGGGTGCAACCTCGTTTACGAAACTTCTCTCTTCACCCCCATCTCTTTTTTGCTGCGCCCCAGCCGCAACATGAGCTGTCTGGTGAAGCAGGAAAAGTGCGTATTTGGCCCCTACCTTTCCCCTCACGAGTTTATGGACTCCCACGGGAATATGACCTGCCGCACCATGCTGGTCCCTGGCAGAAACGTCATCGATATGGACGCTTACGTCGCCGTTTCATCCCTGCCGGAGAAGCGGGAAGAAAATGTCAATGCCCTTCCCATCAACGAGCTGCCCCAGGAACTGCTGCGCTACACCCTGCCCAGCCGCTACTGCGACTCCGACAAGTTATCCAACTTCGCCTGGCAGCAGTTCGGCTACATTCAAAATGGGATGCAGCGCGTCCATGCCATCTGTGACTGGGTGCATCAAAACATCGAGTATCGTTTTGGCTCAGGCAGTCCAGACCTCTCCGCGTACGATGTGGTGCAGCGTCGCTATGGCGTGTGCCGTGACTTCGCCCACGTCGTCGTGGCACTCTGCCGTGCCATGAACATGCCCGCCCGCTATGTCACAGGACACCTCCCAGACATCGGCTATACGGACCCAGGTAGCCCCATGGACTTTCATGCCTATGGCGAGGTGTATCTAGGCCAGTGGTACACCATTGATGCCCGTTTTAATGTGCCACGCATTGGCCGCATCAAACTGGGGCATGGGATGGATGCGGTGGACGGAGCCTTCTCCACCATCTATGGTGCCGCCACCCTGACCCATTTCTTGGTCTGGGCTTATCAAGTGAACCCCAACGGCATGAACCTGGGAGATCCGATTGATCTATCGAAGCGGCTCGATGGCACTCCGCATCTGCGCTTCGCCTAACCATCTATTTTGAAAATTCACATTCAGCATCGGACGACTTATCTCTACTCCACACCGGTTACCTTTGGCACCCATCAGGTCATGATGAGGCCCCGTGAAAGTCACGCCCTAGCTTTGGAAAGCTGCTCCTTCCAAGTCTCACTCCCGCATGAAATGCGGTGGATCAAGGATGTCCAAGAGAACAACATCTGCTTCGTAGATATCAAGGTCACGTCCGCAAAGCTGGTGATCGAGGCTGACTTCATGCTGCACATTCAGGAGGACAATCCTTTCCACTTCACAATTGCGCCCGAAGCAGCGGACTACCCCTTCTCCTATGACCAGGATGTGATGGCCCAGCTCCGCCCGCTGAATCACAATCTTTACGTCCGTGATGTGGATGCCATCCGCGACTGGCTGCATCCCCTCTGGCACCCTGGAAAGCGAGTCGGCACGCTGGATCTGCTCCAGCAAATCAACAGCCATATCTACGGCACACTGGGCTATCGGCGGCGGCTGGAAAGAGGCGTACAATCCCCGGCAGAGACCTTGGAAAAGAAAAGCGGCTCCTGCCGTGACTTCGCCACCCTGTTCATCGAGACCTGCCGCTTCCTCGGCCTGGGCGCACGTTTTGTCAGTGGCTACATGTATTCACCCGACATCACTGGCCGCATGTCCATGCACGGCTGGGCGGAAACGTATCTTCCTGGGGCAGGATGGATCGGTTTTGACCCCAGTTGGGGCATCCTCGCAGACCTACACTACGTCGCCGTCGCGGTGTCCCGAAATTCAGAACACGTCCCTCCCATCTCCGGCACCTACACCGGCCCGCCACGCGCCTTTATCCGATCCGACGTGGACCTGTATGTGACACGCCTCCACGATGCAGGAGGGATGAGTGATCACGACAGTTCCGCTTCGCAGCCCCAGGCAACTCAGTCACAAACCTTGATTGCGGGCTGAGGAGATCGAAGCCCCATCGTCGAAAGGTCGTGATGGAAACCCAGCTGCCCTGTGGCATATCATCGGAGCATGAACACACGGCTCACTTCCGCGCTGACGATCCTTCTGTTTACCCTAACCACCTTTGCGGCTGAACCCTGGACACCCAAGCCCGGCAGCCCCGAGCGCAAGGCCATCGCCGATGCATTAAGGATACCCGTAAAAGCGGAACTCAAAAAAGATGTCATCTTCAAAATAGACCGCCTCAAGGTGCAGGACGGCTGGGCCTTCCTCGCCGGGGTCCCTTTGAAATCCGATGGCAGCGAAATGGACTACCGTGGAACCATCCACATGGAAGCCATCAATGAAGGTGCCTTTGACGGCGGCATCTTCGCCCTTCTGCGTGAAAGCAAAGGCCAGTGGGTGACGGTGCGTTACATCATCGGTGCCACCGATGTGCCGTATGTGGACTGGCCTCAGGAATTCGGGGCCCCGGCGGTGATTTTTGAGTGAGTCCACTTCCTTTGACCATCAAGAAGATGGTTTCCACACCCCCATCCCAACTTCTGGCATAATACGTGCATCATTTCTGTGAACCGCTACTTAATATCACCGAAAAGGGCAAACCGCCCAGTCCAGACAACATCTGCATCTTTTCTCAATGACGATTCAAGAACTTATCGCCGAAGGTGAAAGCCTGGCCCGACCTTCCTTTTTGCTTGGTCCAAAGCCTACTGATTCAGGTATCGTCGGTTTCTGGGGAGGCAGTCGCGCGGATAGACCTAACGAGTCATTTTCGGATGGTGTCTTCTCAAGCTGCCGACATGTGTTCAGTTTTAGCGGAACGCTGTATGCTGAGATCGGCATTGCCCAAGGGCCAGTGAGTCTTTTTGAATGGGAAAACAGAGACAATGATCTGTCCTACCGAGTCGAGACCAATCACCGGCTCAAGTTTGCGGACCTCAAGTTCAGCGGGGAGCCTCTTTACGCTACGCAAAGTCTTTCCTTCCCTCCGTTTGCCGCTGTCTGCCTGTATGGCAGTGAGAGTGTGGGCCTTTGGCTCAAAGAGCAGGGACTGGCGCGTCATGATTACTGGCGCGTTTCAGGAGAACTGCCCGACCAATATGACGATGAGTGGATGCGACGCTCACCCCTCCATCAAGGAAGTGCGGATGTCGTCATCGGTGGCTGGCATTTTCTATGGCCCGAAGATGACTTTTTCACCCCGCCTGAATTGCGGCTGGCGGCTCTGACCCTCCGCGATGCTGAGCCGTGGTTTGAGCTGTGGCATTCTCCACAAAGCCATGGATGGCGCATCAAGAGCCGGGTATCCTAGAACGGGACGCTCAGACTGAAGCTTGATCTGAACGCCGCAGCAGAGCCCAGTTGCGGGGCAACTGGGCTAGTTGTTCGCTCACGCCGCCATCGCTTCAGCTACGCCTTTGAAGAGGTAGTAGCCCCAGCCTTGTTCGGCACCGTTCCAATCGGGATCGTAGTGGGTGTTTTTGGCGATGAAGCGTTCTGGGTGGGGCATGAGGCCGAAGACGCGACCGGTGTCGTCTTGCAGACCAGCGATCTGAGCGCTGGAGCCGTTGATGTCCTTGCCATAGAGCAGGGCGGCGTGGCCGTTTTTGACGTATTTTTCGGCATCGCCAGATTCACCGACAAAACGGCCTTCGGCGTGTGCCACAGGCAGTTCAAAGTTATCCGGCAGGGCTTTGAGGAAGGGGCTGGTGTTGCCATTCTTCTTCAAGGGTGCCCAGCGGCAGATGAAACGACCCGTTTCATTGTGGATGAGGCTGCCGCGTGGCAGCAGGTCCAACTGAGTCAAGATCTGGAAACCATTGCAGATGCCGAGCACGTAACCGCCATCTGCGACGAACTGCTTCAGACGCTCTCCCAGCTTATGCTTGGTGATGAGCTGGGCGATGCGGCCGCTCATGACGTAGTCGCCATAGCTGAAGCCACCTGAAAACACGATCAGCTTTGCACGATCCAGAGAGGTTGGCTCTAGGAGGGCAATGGGCAGAACTTCAGACGTGAAACCTGCGGCTTCGAGAGCACGGGAGGTTTCCAAGTCGCAGTTGGTGCCGGGGAATTTGATGAGGAGAGCGTGAGGCATGGAAGGTACGGGTTACTTTATGACATTTCGCCGACAGAGTGCAACAAGGCTTCCTCAAGTTTAGGGGCAATGAAGAAGTGGGCCTCTTGGCGAAGACGAGTGATTTCAGATTGTAAGGAAGGGACGAGTCCTTCCAACTTAGCACGACGGAGAATGCCGAGAACGCCAGTGAGGTGCAGGCCCAATCTCTGGGCTGCGGCCCGTCCATCATGTTCGTCCATGAGTAACAGATCTGCCTTCTGCTCGTAGGCTAACGCAATGGCTTCCGACTCCCCCAGATGAAGATCTTCGCTCAAAAGCCGAACCATCGCATCATTGAGTACAGGCAGGATTTGGATGAGGCCCGCAGATCTGGCATCTTCTAGAGAATCACGCGCTACCTCATGATCCAAGAT
>JAOZVT010000867.1 GCA_025869455.1 Prosthecobacter sp. | reverse complement strand
ATGAGCAGGTCGTAAAGCTCACCGTCGAGTTCGCCAAAGGCCGTGGCATCGTCATGGCAGGCACCGGTTCAAATAGCACCCGTGAAGCCATCGAAATGACCCAGGAAGCCGAGGCCGCAGGTGCCACCGCATCCCTCCAGGTCGCTCCGTATTACAACAAGCCAACGTCTGAAGGTCTGTATCAGCACTTCAAGGCCATCGCCGACAACACCAAGCTGCCCATCATGCTTTACAGCATCCCAGGCCGCTGTGGCATTGAGATCGGTCTGGACGTCTTGGTCCGCCTCGCCGAGAGCTGCCCGAACATCCGCGCCATCAAGGAAGCCGGGGGCAACCCTGAGCGCGTCAGCCAGATGAAGCAGATCCTGCCAGCCGACTTCGAAATCCTGTCGGGTGACGACGGCCTCACGCTTCCCTTCATGTCCGTGGGTGGCGTCGGTGTGGTCAGTGTGGCCTCGAACCTCATTCCAAAGCAGATCAGCGACCTAGTGAAGCTAGCGCTCAAAGGCGACTACGCTGGCGCTCTCAGCATCCACCAGCAGTATTACCCGCTGTTCGCTGCCTTCCTGAAGCTCTCCACGAATCCTATTCCAATCAAGACCGCCATGTCCATGGCCGGCCACTGCTCCCCAGAGCTGCGCCTGCCCATGGCACCGATGGATGAGGAAAAGAATGCCGAGCTTCTGGCCACGCTGAAAAAGCTGTCCCTCGTCTAATCTTTGGATGCTGAGCCTTCTCGGTAACGCTATAATCCCGAATTCCGTGATGGTCGTGACCAACTGCGGAATCCAGGTAAATGACGTGACGAGGAGGCTGAGTTGATTTATTTTTTGTTAGGCGAGTTCGCTATTACTTTTTAGCGATTCTATTTCGCGCACATTTGAGGATATGAGATTGGGAAACTGCAGGGTTACGCGCAGTTGCTTCTCTTCAGTAATCACTGCTTTGACTTGGCCACCATGCCTTTCCATGACTGCCCGCACTAATCCTAAACTGGCTCCGCCTATCACTGGTAGCCCTGGTATGTTTGAGTCCAGGGGTTGAGCCAATGAACGGCGCAACTGCGTCTCTGAAATCGAACCGCCAGTAAAGGTGGTCTCAATGGCAATGCTTCCTTTGTCATGCAGGACTTCCAGCGCAATATCTGAAACCGAGTCCATATCAAAAGACAAGTTATCTAGCAGGTGTAACATCGCGAGTTTTACTAACTCCGCATCGGCGTGCAGGATGACCGAATGAGCTTCAATGTGGCGTGGGATTTTGATGTTATTATCCTCGGCTTTGACGGCAAATCCTGCCAAGACCCAGTTGAGTAATTCTGCAATATCCACTGGCTGCTTGTTTAGGGCTGAAGCATCACGTCCATCAATGCGTGTGTAAGCAATTTCGCTCACCAGATTATGCAAACGCTGTGAGTGGCGTTTCATATCCTGCACGATGCGGAGGCGATCTGGTGGTGGCAGGAAGATGACGATGACACCGCCGACTCTGCCCTTTTGCAGACGCAAGGGTACAGCACTGACTTCAATGGTCTGAGGCCGACCCACCTCCACCGTGGCTGCTGGCCGGGTGAAGCGGCCAGATTGTACTCGGCTGGTCGCTAGAGCTTCCACGATCATGTCTTGCATCTTAGTGTCACGGATGACCTCAGACATAGGCCGCTGCATGGGACTTTGATTGAGTTGAAACATGTGAATGAACTCGGCATTTGCCAGAGTGATGATGCTGTGTGCATCCATCACCAGCACGCCTTCCAGCAAGCTGGCCAGAACACAATGATTGAGAAATTCCTCTTCCGAATGGCTTAGCTTAGCCTCTTCTACCTGACGTTTGAGCCCTTCGATTTTGTCCGACACGGCTTGCATTTCCCGGTGTACTGGCAGCAGCCAATAAAGACCGTTCACGATGGGTTTTTTGGGGAAATGCCCTCCATTGCTCAATCCGGCAGCCCATTGCTCAATGATACGTGCAGGCCGCAGGGAAAGATAGTACACGGCGGCAACGGCCATGATGCAGAACACCAAAAGGCCGAGAATAACAGAAGGAATCGAAATCATATTTGAATAAACAACTAAGGTAGAAACGGGAGCGCGTGCGAGGTGGAGTTTTTCTATTTTACAAAAACTTTGCGGTAGAAGTTCAAATTGATAACAACCAGCAGGACAGTACTCAAGACCACGGTGCAGACGGTCATGGCCATGGCTTGGGCAAAGTCACCCTGCTCAAACTGATTGAAAATGAAGCTTCCGACGGTTTGCACTCCAGGTGGTAATAGCATGATGGAGGCAACCCAGTCACGCAGACACATGATCAAAATGGTGATCCAGGCCACAAATAAATTGGGCCGCATCATGGGGAGGACAATGCCCCACAGGATGCGCCAGCGTGGTATGCCTAGGCAGGCTGCTGCTTGCTCCAGTTTCGGAGTGATCTGATGCATGGCGGCATCGGCAAAACGCAGGGCCGTTGCCTGATACAGGGCCACATAGGCCAGCAGCAAGATCCCCACGGTGCCGTAAATGGGCAGAGGATTCCAGGGCACGTTCCAGGCTAAAATCATGGCCACGGCCACCACCAGATTGGGGACAATCCGCGGCAGGACTGCCAGTTGGTCAAGCAGTGCGACCAACCGCCCGCGATGCCGTGCCAGTGCATAGGCAATGATGGAACCCACCAAAACACACAGAGTGGCTGCCGCTAGGCTCAGTAAAAAGCTTGTGGTCAGTGCTTCCAGGCCAGGGGATCCTAGTTGAAAAAGATGGGCATAATGCTCCAGGGAAAAAACCGGGACTCCGTGGTTCCAGTGTTTGATCAGGCTCATGTAAATCACAGCGGCTACTGGAAGTGCTGAACTGAATAAGAAAAGCGCTCCGAAGAAAAGCCAGCCCAGTCGTTTAGCTCGGGGCATTAAAGGCATCAGCCGCATGCTTGAGAGTCGGCCATTGGTGGATGTTTGGTTGGCCAGAAACTGCTGGCTCATGAAGACCAGACCCATCGCCGTTGCTGCCAGGATGGTGGACAGCGCACTGCCCAAAGGAAGGTTCACGGGCCAAGTGGTCAACTGCTCGTATATCATTTCGGGCAGCAGTGGCAGATTTGCACGGGGGGCGAGAATGGCGGCGATGCCAAAGTTTGATACGGAGTCAATAAACACCAAAATGCCGACATTGCTGAGGGCTGGCAGTAGCAGGGGAAAGGTGATCGAACGGAAGATTCGCCAGGATGAGACTCCCATGCAGCGTGCCGCATCTTCCATGCGTGTCGAGATGCCTAACAACGCTGACTCTACCAGCAAGGCGACCGCGCCAAAGCTGGTCAAAGTCATGATGAGAACCACTCCCCCAAAACTAAAAAACGTGTCTCTTATCCAGCTGGTGGCAGGGAGTCCCCACACTTCCGATAGCCCATTTTGCTGAAAGATCAGTACGTAAGCCAGGGCCAGAAGATAGGGCGGGGACATGACGGGAATCAGAAGTGAAACGCGTAACCAAGTCTTCCCCGGTATGTCTGTTCTGGCCAGTAACCAGCCTGCAAACGTACCCAATAACCAAGCTAGCAGCGTGGCTGTTGCCCCACAGGCAAGAGAGTTCACCCACATCTGCGCCAGTCCCTCCATAGCCCACACTTCCTGGTAAGCCTTAAAGGCCCCTTTGAAGCTGCCATGCATTAGGTTAGGAAAGACGCTTTGCAGGAACAGCATCAGCAAAGGATAACCAACCGTGATACCAACCGCGATTAATCCCAAGAGCACGGGCCAAGCGAGTGGCTTGCGTGTTTTATGGGCGTGTGCCGAAGCTCTCATCGTAGGACTCATGCGCGGCTTATTTCACTCCTTTCTCAATTTCATAACGAAACTTATGCAACGCCTTCTGCTGTGCCTTGCGGGCCTCTTTCACATCCACCACGATGGGGTGCAAGGTCGCCGCCGCCCGCCGCTGTGGACTCAGTTCAATAGCAGGATCGGCTGGTAAGAGGTGCATTGCAGCGATCATCGTCTGGATTTCCTTGGAGAAACAAAACTGCACGAACTCTGCGGCCTCTTTTTGCTGGTGACTCGAAGCCAAGATGCAAATCGGGCGCTGACTCAGGGGGCAGCCTGATGGGGGGAAGTGCATGGCCAGGGGTTCACCTTTGGCGATTTGACGGAATACTAAGTAGTCTGCCGCACCAAGTACAGCCTCATGAGCTCCGAGAATCAAACTGGTGAGCGCTTGATTGTTAGGCCCAGAAGCCTGCAAGCCTTGTTTCTTTAATCTCTTCATTCCCGGCCAAAACATCTCCGGTGAAGTCAGATGAAAGCTCACCACAAACTCTGCGCTAGAGCCCGACTGTGAAGGCGAAGGCAT
>JAOZVT010000866.1 GCA_025869455.1 Prosthecobacter sp. | reverse complement strand
ATTGCCCAGGGCCTCCCTCCCATGCAGCCAGAACTCGCCAGGTTACCCATGAAGCCTGAAGCGGCTCACCATACCCTGACGTGTAACTCATGCCATAGTCCCCATGACAGCAACACGCGTCAAGCCGCCGTAGAGTCCTGCCTGCAATGCCATAATGACAATCACAGCTTAGCCTACAAAGACTCCCGTCATTACCAACTCTGGCTAGCAGAACTCTCTGGCACAGCCCCAGCAGGCACGGGTGTCAGTTGTGCCACATGCCACATGCCACGGGAGACTCACACCCGTGGAGGCATCACCACAGTCAGCGTGCAGCACAATCAAAGCCTCAATCTCAGGCCGGCTGAAAAGATGATCCGCAGTGTGTGCATCACCTGCCACGGACTAGGCTTCACACTCGACTCTCTAGCAGACCCTCAACTAGGGCGCAGAAATTTTGACGGACCTCCTGAGCATCACAACGAATCCATCGAAATGGTACTCCGCCGCAGGACGCCGCCCGTCAAAGCCAAATAAAACATCAGTATCCACCCACATACATGAAAACATCCATATCCACCATCCTAAGCGTCGCGGCATTCACCCTGGGGATTGCCACTCTAGTCACCTCTTGTGGTGGCAAAACCGAAACCTCCTCCAGTGGTATTTCACCACAAAATATGGCGGATGCACTCCATGCTGTCATGGAATCTGACCGCACCGTTTATACCAAACAAGTCGTTAACCGTCTTCAAAACGAAGAAAAAGTCATCAAAGCCAGTGAACACTGGAAGGATGAAAAAGCCCTACCACTACCTGCACAAATGTTTCGGATGGGTGCCGAAATGGTAGCCGAAAAGAAAAAGGGGTTCACTTACGCCCTCCTTTCAGAATGGCCAATCAACAAGCAAAACTTCCCCAAAACGGAAGTCGAAAAAGCAGGCTTGGCCCACATCGTCAAAAACGTGGGGCAGAACTACTACGCTGAAGAAACACTCGGCGGGAAAAAGTACTTCACCGCTGTCTATCCTGACACGGCCATCGCCGCAGCCTGCGTCAAATGCCACAACAATCATGACGACTCCCCACGCACAGACTTTGTGGAAGGAGATGTCATGGGCGGTGTCGTGATCCGCATCCCCCTCGCGACCTCCAATTAATCCACTCTCCCAATAATCCACTCCCACCCACCATCATGATCACCGCCGCACAAAAAACACTCGTTCAGACCACTTGGGCACAGGTAGTCCCCATCGCAGACACTGCTGCTGAGCTCTTCTACAACCGTCTCTTTGAGATGGACCCCACATTGCGTCCGTTATTCACCTCTGACATCAAGGAGCAAGGGAAAAAGCTCATGCTCATGATTGGCGTCGCTGTCAAAGGCTTGGACCGCCTTGAAGAGATTGTACCCGCCGTTCAGGCATTGGGAAAACGACATGTCGGTTACGGGGTGAAAGATGAGCACTATGACACAGTCGCAGGAGCCCTCTTGTGGACTCTCGAAAAGGGACTCGGGGAAGCTTACACACCCGAAGTGGCTGAGGCTTGGACAGTGACCTACACCCTCCTTGCAGACGTCATGAAAGCGGCCTCAAAGGAAGCTCCCGCCGCCTAACGACTGTTCACTAAAGCCCGTTGTGTACCACAATACACAACGGGCACACTTCCAAAACTCGCGCCACTCCTAACAAGTATTGATATCATTTTCAATAAGTCTAACCGACTCAAAAAAAAGGGGGATAAAGCAGAGTGAACCACACCCCCTAATGAATGAATATTATTCATAGTTAAAAAAAGAAAGATTCACGCGATAACTAAACGAAGTCCGCGCTCATGGCACACTGAAGGCTATTTAAAAGAGCCTAAATCAGATGCCGCTCATGAAATCATCTCTCCACCATCACCCCAGTCACTTACCCACTTTAAGGCTCATAATGCCGCTCCTTGCCGGAAATTTCCCGTCCGGCTCCAGCATCGGCGACAAGGCTCACTCTGGCTGCATCCAGACGCAATTTGATATCTAAAAATCTCCACCCCGTTAGTCGTCATGCCGCAAATACCCCTCATTCCTGAAAGCGCCCCTTTCACCTCAGAACAGCGAGCTTGGCTCAATGGCTTCCTTGCTGGAATCATTAGCCGAGGAGAATCCGCAGGCCCCGCTGCCGCGACGACTAACACGGTTTCACGGCCTCTCTTGATTGCCTTTGGCAGTCAGAGCGGCAATGCAGAAAGTTTGGCCAAGCGGCTGGCCAGGGACGCGACGAGCCGAGGTTTTGCTGCGCGCGCAGCAGGCCTCGACTCGTTGCAACCAGCCGACCTTGTCCGCGAACAAAATGTGCTTCTCATCACCAGCACCTGGGGAGAAGGCGACATGCCAGACAATGCCATTTCCTTTTGGGATGCGCTCAATCAAAACGGTAGCAGCCCTAAACTGAATGGCGTCAAATACAGCGTCCTCGCTCTCGGTGACTTGAACTATGGCGATACCTTTTGCCTCGCCGGTAAGAAGCTGGATACACGTCTTGCCGAACTCGGCGCGGTCCGTGTCGCCCCACGTGTGGACTGCGATGTCGAGTTTGACGATCTTGCCAAGACATGGAGCACCGCAGCCTTTGCCGCGCTGACAGGAGAAGAAAAAGTCGAGACGCCAGATACCACCGCACCAGCCTCTGAACCGACAGTTGAAACAGGATACACGAAGAAGAATCCCTTCCCTGCGCCACTCATAGCCAACATCGCGCTGAACTCGCCCAGCAGCGCCAAAGACACACGCCACATTGCTTTTTCCCTCACAGGCTCATCACTCACCTATGAAGTCGGAGACGCTCTAGGTGTCTATGTCAAAAATTGCCCAGATGTGGTGGATGCCATCATCACCACCCACGGCTTTGATGCCGAAAACATAGTCTCCCTGCCAGATGGTGGTACCGCCCCGCTGCGTGAAGCTCTCATCGGCCATTACGAAGTGCGTCATCTTCAAGGCGTGCTCCCAACCGAGACGATTGCCGCGCCCGATTTCATCAGTGGTTTACGCAAACTTCAGCCACGGCTCTACTCCATCGCCTCCAGCCTGAAAGCCCATCCCGAGGAAGTCCACCTTTGTGTTGGAGCCGTTCGTTATGAAGCCCATGGCATTCAGCACAAAGGCGTCGCCAGTACCTTCCTCGCAGATCGACTTGCCCTAGGAGACACCACAGGAGTCTTCTTCCACGTTGCTAAGCACTTCCGACTCCCGACCGACCTAACCAAACCTGTGATCATGATCGGCCCAGGCACCGGCATTGCCCCCTTCCGGGCCTTTTTAGAAGAGCGCGAAGCCACCGGTGCCTCGGGTAAAAACTGGCTCTTCTTTGGCGATCAACGCCGCGCCAGTGATTTCCTCTATCACGATCAAATCGTCCAGTGGGTACAAAAGGGCGTGCTCAGTCGTTTAGACACCGCTTTCTCACGCGACCAGGAAGAGAAAGTCTATGTTCAAACCCGCATGCTCACCGCAGCAGCGGAGCTCTGGCAATGGCTGGAGGAAGGTGCCCACTTTTATGTCTGTGGAGATGCCAAACGCATGGCCAAAGACGTGGACGCAGCCCTGCATGAAATCATCCAATCCGCAGGAGGAAAAACCGCCGAAGAAGCCACCGCCTACGTCGCGGACATGAAGAAGAACAAACGCTACCAGCGCGATGTGTATTGAACCCACCATCAATCCATCCGCAACCGCGACCTCTCTTCAGCCAGAGGACACGAACCTAGCTCGGCCGTTCTGTGTCGCGCCCACTCGTCATCCTGAGAACAAACTCCGCGCTAGGTTATCCCCTGTGACGCCCACTACTCATCCTGAGGACACACACCGCGCTCGGCCTTCCTCTGTCGCGAAGCGACAACTGATCCGTAGCCGTGGGTTTCAACCCACGGACAAGATTAAAACGACGAAAGCAGTCCATCGTGTCGCAAAGCGACAGTTGAACCTAACCAAGCAAGTACCGCTCATCCCACGGCAATTCATGCTTGATCAAAATGGCCCTAAGTTCGTCCTCGAATCTCGTTCTCCGATGATGCTCTTCCTGCCTACTAATGTAGCGAATCACCGCAGGAACTGCCGATTTGCTAACGGCAAAAACACCATAACCATCTTGCCAAGCGAACCCCTGCAACTCGGGAAACGTCGAGTGTATCCAACGAGAGGAAGCTCCTTTGATTTGTTTCACCACATCGCTAACCGACAAACGCGGTGGGATCTCCAACAAAAGATGCACGTGGTCTTCCATACCCCCAATGCAAACGGGCTTCGTTTCATTCTCATTGGCAATACCTCCCATGAATGCCCAAACTCGAGAACGAATATCCCCATCCTTCAACCAGGGGGTACGTTCTTTGGTCGAGAATATAACATGGTAATGCAGGCTGTGGAACGTGCTGGC
>JAOZVT010000865.1 GCA_025869455.1 Prosthecobacter sp. | reverse complement strand
CCCGGTGTTGACGATCCAGCAGCGAAAGACGGTGGCGTCTTTGGCTGGTTGCCGCTGGATTTCATAAATTGTGGATGTCAGATCCTTGTCTGTAACGGTCATGTCCAGACTGTTTCGCTCCTCCCACCCAGTGAAGAGGCCGGGGTTGAGCGGTTGCAAGGCTTTGCGATTTTTGGCTTTGCTCAGTACACCGACGAGCTCGTCCGTGTTAAAGTTAATACGGCTTTTAACAATTTGTTCGGGTGTGGTTTCTACTGCAGCATCGCGTTCCAGTGGTGGGGGGACTATGACGGCTAGATTGGCCTGCTCTGAAGGTACAAAACGCAGCAGATAGATGTGTTTAGCTGTGCGGATGGTGGCATGACAAGGTTCACCTGGTTTGATCAAACGAACCACTAAGGTGTCTGCGAGTACATTTTCATACTGGACCAAAGCGACTTTGCTTTGCTCCATATGCTTGGCAGAGCCGGGATCAGTCACCAAACCAAAGCCTGTTAAAAGGGAAATCTTATCTGGAAAGGTAATGGTGGTGGCGACGGTGCTGTTGATAGCAATCTCGTTAACCAACTTCTTTGGGTCCAACATGACGAGTTCATGTCCTTCTTGTACCTGAGCAGGCAGTAGATGCGGCAGTAGGGTAAGCAGGAGCAGGAGGAAGTAGAGCGGGCGCTGCATGATCATGAATCGCTGATTTTCTCCAATTTGTAGGTCAAGATCTTCTCAATGACGGATGGGTAGGCTAGGTTACCGCGCATGTTGGGGTTCATCTTCCATGCGAACGCGACTTTGAACCAGTAGCGTTCGATCTGGGTCTGGCCTTTGAAGATACCTCGGCGCGTCACGATACCCACCGCAAAGGTGGAGACGGCGGTTGGCAGCTTCACTAGGACGCTGGGGTTTTCTTTGGGGCCGGGTTTGCCAGCTACTGGGAAAAATGCTGGAGGCAGGGAGCGGAGATCCGATTCTGGGAGCAACTCGACTGTTTGTTCGACTTTCTGGCTGACGAAGTAGGCATTCTCTTTCTTTAAGATATCTTGTAGGGCCTCCGAACCGTTTTTGGTGAACAGTTTACCCACGCGATCTAAATGATTGAGTCCCAGAGGACTGCGGTCAAACATGGTCTCCACGGCAAGTTGCGTGAGGCTCAAATGCATGGGGTCCATCGTGTCAAAGTTCATACCTGGAGCCACGTAGTAAGCTCCAGAGGTATCCATGACGACAAATGGAGGGCGGGCCTTTAGGGCCTCGGCCATAATTACCAAATACCAAGCACAACCAGCCCCGACGAAACAGGCAACGAGAAACCAAAATATGGCAGTCTGATCTCGTGCTACGATTGTGTCGATCGCACTCTTTCGGCGGGGGCTACTGACCTTGGCTATTTTGGCGGCAGCATGGACTGGCGGCGGGGTACGCGGGGCATCATCTGGGCCACTCGTGATGGACTTCAGATTGGATGGTGGAGATGGAGGGGCGTCAGACATGTTGGCGAGGCGCTACTTCTCTGAACTGGAGATTTCTTTGAGGATGTATTGCAGGTCAGTGCAGACAAAAAGGAAGCGTTTCTTGTCCCGGAGATTTTTGTTACGCTCCCAGTTCATGGTGGCGATGAAGCCGAAGGACTGGGTGATGGCTTGATTCTCCGTGGGATCAATGCTGACACGGACGAGTTGCCCACTTGCGCGCGTGGTGGCACTACCATCTGGATTATGAAGGGCGCTGACTTCTCCGAGTTCCAGCATCTGATGGATCTGGCGGGTACGGAAGTCATAACCGTTGTCTTTGATGTCTAAAACAGCCTGTTCATAGCCGGAGGGGCTGAAGAGATAGCCAAGTCGGTCAGGTGTGACCGGTCCCTTAGGGCCACGATTCAGAAAGGTCTCCAGCGTTAATCGGGTCTGGAAGTCCACAATCTCATCCAGGTCTTGACGGGTCAGATTTCGGTCCAAATAGACATCCGCATCTTCAATGGGTACATAGAGCATGCGGCTGCGCCCTTCGATAGCGATGCCGTAGAGATGCCAGGCTGTGCCGACGATGCAGCCAAGCGAGACCAGAAACCAGAAGATGGCCAGCTTTTGCTTGGAGATAAAAATGTCGGTGACGCCTTTCATGTAATTGGTAAATCAATGTCCTAGCTGCCTGCACTGCTCACGGCTTTGCCCAAACCGCCTGCTGCGCCGCCCATGGTGCCTGCGCCGCCAGCCATCATGCCTACGCCAACAGCCGCACCCGCACCTGTCGCAGTTAGGGCGGCACCGCCAGCCATCATGGCGGCCCCAGATGCGGCTTGGACACCCGCAGAGCCTACACCCATGGCGGTGCTGCCAGCGGCAGAAATGAGGCCCATGCCAATGTTGGCCCCAGTGGTAATGGCTTTGGAGACGACTTTAGGAGCTGCGAAGAGAACAACAATGAGCCAGACGATGATGATCAGGAGCATGATGATGATCCCTCCTGTGGTGATAACGGAAGCCGTAATCGGCTCCATCATGATAGGGCCAAAGATGAAGGCACACACAACCGCCGCATTTCCAATTTGACCCATGAGGGCCTCCGTAAATAGCATGCCAAGCCCCCAGCCTAGTGGCCAAAAGCAGATGCTTAAAAGTCCGATATGATATTTCACAGCGGTGTCCTTGGTCTGTTCAAAGACGAGCATGCCAAGGAAGATCGGTGCAGCCGCACTGCCCAAATAGATGGCGATGACCTGGATCTGAAAGCCGCACCAGAAGAGGGCATACATGATGATGGATATCCCCACCATGAAATACATGCCTATGATCTGAGAGATCCAGTCTAACCAAGCTAGCGGATCAAAAATACCCATAATGATCTCTGGGGCGCTACTTGTCTCAAACGGGGAGTCAGCAAAGCTCTCACCAAAGTTGATCAACACAGACAGGGGGTCCACCTCTAGTGCTGTCAGCAGGTCTGAGCCGAGAGCGCTTTGAGCAGCCAGCATCCATTCTGCATAGAAAGGCATGATGGAGATGATGATGCCCGTCACCAGAATATGCCGGAACATCCCTGAGAGATCTCCGCCTATCATGCCTTTATAAACCTGCAAGAGTAGGCCCGCGAACATCAGGGTGAACGCGATGACCTGAAGCACGTCACTGCAGCGTGAGCACACATCTGCTAAATCAGCATAAAAGGAGAAAAGTGGATTTCCCCCGGACTGAATCAAGTCAACAGTGCCAGCTGCAAGAATGGTCATGATGGGCTATTGAAAAAAGGGGTTGGGTAGAACTAGGGGGCAGCGGAATCAGCCTCGGGATTCGTTTCACTGCCTTTTCTTCCCCAAGGCAATGTGCGTGGGGTGCTTCCCAGACCTGGGAAGGAGCCATCTCCTGCGGCAGTATCAGTCGTGTGCTCTTTTTCTAAGGCGGCTTTTTCAGCCTTTGCCTTCGAAATGAGGCGGGCCTGAGCGACCAATTCTTTTTCAGTCATATTCGCATCAGCTTGGGCGATGTGGATGGACTGATTGCATTCTTCCACTTGACCATAAAGAATGGTGATCATGCCTTGGTATTTTTGGATGGACGCTAGATCGGTCGCATCTTGCATGTCTTGAGTGACTTCTTTGATTTCATCCAGCAGGAGCTTTTTCCGCTGCAATGCCTTTTCTCGTACACTATTAAACTCATCCACTTGGGCCTGCACCGCAGCATCCATGCGGTATTTTTCTGGATCACGATCCATAACCGTTCCGTCTTTGGTGGTTACGGTGGAACCGATGGGTTCCATGAGGCCGAAGGCGTCATTGTCGAAGACTTCTGCCCCAGTAAGACCTGTCATCATGGCTCGCTGTTCATCCCGGGTCTTGAGGGCCGTGGTGGATTGAATGACATCATCCTTGATGATTTGGATAGAGGCTAGGTTTACCGCAGATGGATCCCCCATGCGGTCCAGGGTGGTTTGTAATTTTTCGTTTTGTGTCTGCGCCTCATTGAGGAGCTGGGTCAGAGTGGCGTTAAGGTCTGAGGCGGACGTTTTGACGGCCATCTCAATGGTGGGGGCGGAGGTGACAACCGTCTCTTGGGCGGTGGCGGCTGAAGTGATCAGGACGCCTGTGATCATGAATGCGTAGATTTTCATAGGGCGTTGTGGACTAGGGCTACGGGAGGGAAATTACTCGACCACTTCGATGACGACCTTTTTAGGTTCGACGAGGACGCCATCTGTGGTCACATGTTCAGGTACAGGGACTTCGTAGTAGCGGCGCTGGACAGCTGAGTCTTCACTGGGGCGTTCTGCATCCCGCTTGACCCAATAAAGTTCTTTGATCGCGTCGCTGCGGCCTTTGTTATAACCGTCCAAGTATTTCTGCCGGACTTCGTTTTTGGCGAAACTGTCGCTGATAGCTCCGGCTGCATAACCTGCGACAGCCCCTGTGATGAGGCCTGAATTTT
>JAOZVT010000864.1 GCA_025869455.1 Prosthecobacter sp. | reverse complement strand
TCGCCACGGTCCTGTTCGCGCTCGCGGTCCTGCACACCTTTGCGGTCAAGCGCTTTGCTCATTTGGCCCACAAATACCCCAAAGGTTCCATCCCTGAAAACTTACTGCATTTCCTAGCGGAAACAGAAGTCGTTTTCGGCCTTTGGGCTGCCGCCTTGTTCGTAGGCATCGCCGCGCTGAAAGGCTCCATTCATGACGCCGTTGTTTACATCGAAAGCCTCAACTACACGGAACCCAAATTTGTTCTCGTGGTCATGGTGGTAGCGGCCACACGCCCCGTGGTGAAACTGGCGGAAAGTTTGATCAGTGGCATCGCACGTTTATTGCCCATGAAAGAGGCCCTGGCCTTTTATGTCACGGCCCTCATCATTGGCCCATTGCTGGGCTCCTTCATCACGGAGCCTGCCGCCATGACCCTGCTGGCCCTGGTCTTAAAGCGCCGTTATTTTGATCAATCCATCAGCCTCAAGCTGGCCTACGCCACGCTAGGTCTCTTGTTCGTGAATATCTCCATTGGGGGTACCTTGACGCATTTCGCAGCTCCACCCGTCCTCATGGTCGCAGCCAAGTGGGAATGGGACACCGTTTTCATGGTCACTCATTTTGGTTGGCGTGCCGCCCTGAGCTGCCTCGTCTCCACCAGCATCGTTGCCTTCATTTTCCGCCGTGAACTACTGGGCCTAAAAGCCATTCAAAATCACAGCGGGGATGTGCCGTGGTGGCTGACTCTTTTGCACATGCTCTTTTTGGGAGCCGTGGTCGGTTTCGCCCATCACCCAGATGTCTTCTTTGGCGTCTTCATGCTCTTCCTGGGTCTGGTCACGGCAACTCGCGAGTATCAGGACAACTTGAAACTGAAGGAAGGTCTCTTGGTTGGTTTCTTCCTCGCAGGTCTCGTCACCCTTGGCTCCTTACAGGCCTACTGGCTGAAGCCACTCATCGGCAGTCTAAACGGAGCCGCCCTCTTTTTTGGCGCCACAGGTCTGACGGCACTGACTGACAATGCCGCCCTGACTTATCTAGGATCTTTGGTGGAAGGCATCAGTCCCGACCTGAAATATGCCCTGGTTGCGGGTGCAGTAACAGGCGGCGGCTTAACCGTTATTGCCAATGCACCCAACCCTGCCGGGGTCGGCATTCTGCAAACTGCCAAAGCTTTCGGCAGCGAAGGCATCAGCCCACTTGGACTGCTTGCAGGTGCTCTTTTCCCCACGTTGGTTTCCATCGTCTTCTTCTGGTTCATCTAAGCCAAGCCGTGAAACCCAGCGTCTAATCTTCCGAGATTCTTTGACCTTTTGATTTGCGCAGTCGTGGAGAGTTACTTCACTGTGCTGCGCATGTCTGAAGTCACCGCCATCAGCAAATTTGCCTGCCCAGGTTGTGGGGGAGAGGCCGTCTGGACCCCAGCCAAGAAAGCCCTCGTCTGTCCCTACTGCGGCACCGTTTCCCCTGCGGAACTGAAGGCCGATGGATCACTCATTGAGGAGAATGACCTCGTCTCCGCTCTCCGCTCCATCCCCGATGAAGAACGTGGCTGGGCCGCCCAGCGGAAAACCGTGCGCTGCCAGAGCTGTCAGGCCATTTCCGTCTTCGATGAAAAGCGCATAGCTCAGCGTTGTGACTTTTGCGGCTCCTCCTCCTTACTGAATGTGGATGACATTCAGGCACCGATCCGCCCCGGAAGCCTCCTGCCCTTTAAAATCGCCGAGACCAAAGTTCGCGAGGACATCCGCCGCTGGTACAGCGGTCATTTTTGGGCACGCAGCAATCTGGGAGACAAAGCCCTGACCGACACCCTGCACGGCCTCTACCTGCCTTACTGGACATTCGACGCACACGCCGAATGCCCCTGGCAGGCCGAAGCCGGCTACTACTATTACACGCGCGACAAAGATGGCCGACAGCAACGCCACACCCGCTGGGAATCTGCCAGTGGACACGTCAGTGAAGACTTCAATGACGTGCTCGTCCCCGCTTCCCGAGGTGTCCACGAATCTCTCCTCTCAGCCCTGGAGCCCTTCCCCACCACCACCGACCTAGTCCCTTATGATCCAGGCTACCTCTCAGGTTGGGTGGTTGAGCAGTATCAGATTGACCTGATTCAGTCAGCACAGTCATCACGCGACCGAATGGATAACTCCCTGCGCAGCACCTGCTCACGCCAAGTGCCAGGAGACACCCAGAGAGGGCTTCAAATCTCTCCCGACTACAGCCAGCAAACCTTCAAGCATGTGCTGCTCCCCGTCTGGTTGCTGACCTACACTTATGGTAGTAAAAACTATCAAGTGGCCGTCAACGGAGTCACCGGAAAAATCACAGGCGAGTATCCCCTCAGTTGGATCAAGATCAGCATCGCAATCTTCCTCACCCTCATCTTGCTGCTAGTTTTCATGCATTATTCTAACTGAAAAGGAGCCTAACCAACGACTCCCACGTCCTGCTGCTCCCGCAGATAGTGCACCGCAGCAATGATCGCCGGTGTTGCTTGCTCGATCTCAAGACGAGTCGTCAAGCGCGATAGCGAAAAACGTAGGGTACTGCCTGCATGAACCGCATCATACCCCATGGCTTCCAGCACATGAGATGGATGCAAGGAAGCGGTATGACAAGCCGAGCCGCCGGAGCAGGCGATGCCCTTCTTATCCAAGCGGATGAGCAAGCCCGCCGAATCCACGCCAGGAAAATGGATCGAAGAAGTATTCGGCAGACGCGGAGCCGCCTGCCCGTGAATATGAATATCAGGCAGCGCAGCAAGCAAACGAGCCTCAAACAGTTGACGTAAATCAAGCACCCCCAAATCTACCGACATGGCCAATTCAGCGGCTTTGCCAAGAGCCACAATGCCCGGCACATTTTCCGTACCGCTGCGCCGATCAGTCTCCTGTCCGCCGCCGACTATCAAGGGCTCAAACGCCACGCGGCGACTAACAAACAATGCTCCAACACCTTTAGGCGCATGCATTTTATGACCACTTAAGCTCAAAAAATCCACAGGCACGGCCTGCACATTCACGGGTATTTTCCCCAACATCTGAACCGCATCCACATGAACCAAAGCCCCTGCCGAATGGGCCAAATCCACGATTTCTTCCATCGGCTGAATCACCCCCGTTTCATTGTTAGCCCACAGCATGGAAACCAAAGCCGTTTGGCCTACTTCCAACGCACAGCGAAACTCCTCCAGATCAAGTAACCCGTTTCGATCTACCGAAACGCGCTTGACTCGTCCCCCCTGAGCTTCCCAGCGGCTCGCGCATTCCAAAGTAGCCGCATGCTCAGTCGCGCTGATCACCAATAAAGGACGATCCGGCCAAAGACGCTGTGCAGAGAGAAGAACACTGTTGATGGATTCCGTAGCACCACTGGTGAAGAGAATTTCTGAAGCCTCCGCAGCCAACAAACCAGCCACCTGCAAGCGTGCATTTTCCACCGCCTTTCTGGCAATCCTCCCAGCGGCATAGGTAGCAGATGGATTGCCATAACGCTCCGTTAGAAATGGCAACATAGCCTCAATCACCACCGGATCAGGCGGCGTCGTGGCGTTGGCATCCAAGTAAATCATGAGCTCCTACCAGAGCATCAAAAATGCGCTTTGCCACCCTCATCAATACGCATTGTCACGTTTAAAGAAGGTCAAAAACATGATCTGAAAATCGAGCATCAAGCTCCAATTCTCCAGATACCATAGGTCGCATTTAATCCGTTCAGACAAATCCGTGTCACCACGCAGCCCCTTGATTTGCGCCCATCCCGTCATGCCAGGCTTGGCTTGATGGCGTGCATTGTAATGCGGAATCTCGTGCTTAAAGGCGGCAATCAACTCTGGTCGCTCAGGTCGCGGTCCCACCAAGCTCATCTGCCCTTTCAGCACGTTCCAAAATTGCGGAACTTCATCAATGTTCCACTTCCTCATGAACGCCCCGACCTTGAGCCTACGCGGATCATCCTCAACACACCACTGTGCCCCCTTACCCGATTCAGCATCGAGTTTCATGGAGCGCAGTTTGATGATTTCAAAAGGCACTCCGTTCATGCCCCAACGACGTTGGTAATAAAAAATAGGGAAGCCCGATTCCCACCAGACCATGAACCCAAAAAAAGCAATGAGCGGCGCACTTAACAAGAGCCCAATCGTAGCCCCACAAATATCCAAAGCCCGTTTGGCCAAGACATTCAAAGTGCTGTCCAAGGGCAGACGGTTGACCCCAAGAACAGGAGTCCCGGCAATCGTCTCCAACGAAAGACCCGAGACAAAAATCCGAAAGACGGAAGGCGCCAGCTTGAATTGAATCATCTCCCGTTCACAGAGGTTAGCCAACTCCACGAGATGATCTCGCGGCAAATCAGCTACGATGATCATATCCACTTCATGCCTAGCAATGACACGATGAATGTCCTCCAGATATCCGACAAACGGGA
>JAOZVT010000863.1 GCA_025869455.1 Prosthecobacter sp. | reverse complement strand
AGAAGCCCCATTACAGCGTCTCCGATGAAGAAGTACTGAACCGGGTACGGGAAGTCGAAGAAAACCCAGAGGTCATGATCACCTTTGACCAGCTTGTTTCCGGCCTTCGTTTCCGTGCGAGTTAGATTCCATAGAAGTGTCCAAACTGACCTGGACGAAATTTTGGAAAGATACCGCGAGTTTTCCGACAGCCTTGCGGAAGAGTTTTTCACCGAGTTTCAGACGGGGCTGTTCAAGGTCGCTGAAAACCCGCGCTTTTTCCACTTCGACGCCTGCGGCCTGCGACGCTGCAACTTAGACCGCTTCCCTTACCATTTCCTCTACGATGTGCGGGAGGATTATGTCCGCGTGTGGGTGGTTAGGCACAACCGCCGCAATCCAACTTGGGGAGTGAAGCGGTTTTAACCACAAACACTCAGATCCGCTTGCGCCCTGATTGGAATCCTCCTGAGCCCGTATGGATGTCTATGACCGTGCGACCGATCCTGATCACAAACTCCTCCTGACTCTGCTACTTCCCCCGTCTGCTAAAACCGCCGGCTGGGAAAAAGTCCCGCGTGGATGCCTGCTTCCGCATTCCAATAAAGGACCTGCTGAATAAATAGTCCGTTACCGCTGCCACTTCCTTCACGTTGTTCTCGCAGTGTGCTGGCTTTCTTCCATAAACTCCCGCCATCGTGATGCCAGACGCTTTCGATGTGCAGACCTGTCTTCAACGCGTGCGCGACGGCGATTCCGTGGCTGCCCACGCGCTGATGACGCATCTGCATCCCTTGGTGCGGCGGCTGGTGCGCAATCATTTGCCCCGGCGGGAGAGCGAGGAGGATCTCATGCAGGAGGCCTTTGTGAAGCTTTTCCAAAAGCTGGGATCTTACCGCGAAAGAGACAGCATCCCGTTCGAACATTGGGTCAGCCGCCTCACCGTGCGGACTTGTCTGGATGCACTACGCGCCGAAAAAGCCCGCCCCGAATGGAGATTTGCCGACTTCAGCGAGGGCGAAACCGACTGGCTGGATTACCTGCTAAATCGCCAAGCCGAAGCACCAACCCATCACCGAACCGATGCCAAGGCCATCGTGACCAAGTTGTTGGCACAGCTTTCTCCGCCCGACCGCCTCGTGTTAACGTTGCTGGATCTGGAAGAGCGTTCCACACAGGAAATTTCCCAGCTCACTGGCTGGACACGACCCATGGTCAAAATGCGCGCCATGCGTGCCCGACACAAGTTGCGTGTGCTCGCCCGCCAAAGCATGAAAAGTGAATTCAAAGACTCATGAAAAACTTCGATCAACGCTGGCAAACGCTCGCCCAAAGCGCCCGCCAATTTCCAGAAGAGCTTTCTGGGGAGCTACCCCTAGGTTTTGCCACTCGGGTTCTAGCCCGTGCCCGTGAGACCTCAGGAGAAGCCTGGGAAGACGTGTTTAATTTTCTCGGCTTACGTGCCGTTTTAGCCACCGCTGCGCTGTTCCTCCTCAGTTCTGGCTTCGCTTTTTCAGACTGGTTTGATGCCCGCATAGAACCACCCACACTAGACAGTACCGTCACCGCTGAACTTGCCTGGCCATGAGTTTATCCTCACGTAAAAAGGCGGGTTGCCTGATCACACTGCTCATTTTTATGGGTATCGGTGTGGGGTTCATGCTGGGGCTGATCGTCAGCAAAAACATCCAGAAGAAAAAGGAGGCCCCCGCTTTCTGGAAGCAGGCGGCCATGAAGCAACTGGACAAATTGCAGCCCGATGAGGCCCAGCGGAAAAAGTTTGAAGCCTACACAGATCAGGCGGTAGCGGAGCTCAGCGCCTTGCGTCAGGAAGGAATCAAGAATGTCTGGCAGATCGTGGAACGTGCCGTCAAAAGCGTCGAACAAGAGCTCACGCCTGAACAGCAGCAGAAATTTGAGGATATCCGGCCCAAGCCACCGAAAATGCCCACAGAGTGAGTTCTGCCGGATCGTGCGTTCCAGTGTTGCAAACTCCAGTGCATTCTGGTTTCCTCCAGCATCTATGCATCGCCTACTTCTAGCCCTTCTCTGGGTCGTTTTTCTGCCAGCTTGTGAATCCATGAAGAAGGACAAAGTGGTGATCACCGTCCATTCCCAGGGCACGGACATGGACTCGCCGAAAACCATCTTCCGCCGTGATCTCAATGGCCGATCCATGATTTTCAAAATCATCCCTGAGTTTAGTACCCAGAGCGTAGCCGCCATTCATCCTTTCCCCGCACCTGACGGCACCTACGGGGTCGCTCTGAAACTGGATTTCAAAGGCACCCAATCCCTGGACATGGTCACGCGTTTGCGCCGTGGAGAAATCCTCATGGCCATGGTCAATGGAGCCATCGTGGATTATGTCGAAATTGATAAGCCCGTCTCAGACGGAATCTTCACCGTCTGGCGTGGTATCCCCGAGGAATTGGTGGCGACCATGGAAGAGAAATACCCAGACATCAATGATCTGAAATCCTCCTCCACCTTCATTGAGATGACCCCTTCGACTCGCAAAGAAAAGCGCGATGCGAAACGTAACGCCACCCGTGATGTGAAGGAAAAACTGGAAAATGAAAAAAAAGCAGCTCGGGGAGAATTTGACCCCGAATCCCCCGATGGAGAAATCGTCCCTCTCTCAGAACTTCTGAAAACGTCCCGTTAAGCAGGGGTTTGCATAGCCGCCTTTTTCATCGGCATCTCCTCCATGACGGACATCTTTTTGGGGCTTTTCCCGAAAAGAGTCCGCAGTTCCGCCATCAACCACAGCCGAATGCCCCAGCGCAGGAATCGCAAGGCCGTAAAGTCAGGCGTGTAACTTTGGCCTAGCGTCAGATCCATGCCAGTATTCCAGGCTCCATAGGTGCCTTTGGCCATTCGCTTTTTGGCCATCGCAGTGAGACGGCGATTGTAAAAGGCCATGAACTTGGCGAAAAACGTTCCCGCAGGACCATCGTAAGGCAGCCTACCAAACTCATAGTCCGGGTTGTCATAGACCAGCCTTACCGGACCCACAAAGTAGGTGCCCAGATCCATGATGAAGGCAATGCGTACCAGTTCAGCATCCCCCAGGTATTCATATTTACCTTTGTACAAGGACTCAAACCACAGGAAATAACTGCGTTTATAAGCCCCCTTCAGGTAGTCCAGCGTCTCAGTGATGTCTTCCCCGCGCGCTTCTTTGACAATCATCTGCGTGACGGCAAAGACCGTATGCCCGCAATAGTCCAGCCCCTGACTGTAAAGGGGGTCAATAAAGCCAGCAGCATCTCCCACCATCGCCCAGCGATTGCCCGCCATCTGCTCGGAGTAATACGGCAGGCCCTTGTAGTAAAACGTGTCACCCTCGACAGGTTCAGCGTCTTCAAACATCAGTCGGCCAATCGGGTGCTGAAGAATGTGCGCACGCAGGCGCTCCGTCAGAGAAGGCCCCTCTGGCAGGGTGAAGACATTGCGATCCCACACCACACCCACGCTGTAATCACCATTCGCCAAAGGGATCAGCCAGACCCACCAGCCGCGGCCCATCAGGTGATTGGTGGCGCTGGCGCGTGAGGCCTTGGCCCGCATCATGAGCTTAGGATGCAGCTTGCGGCTCTTATGACTGTCCAGCGGGTTGACGTTGCGGTAGCGACACCACAGCGCGGAGGTGGCATGCTCTTCTCCTAAGGACCGATGCAGTCCTAGCTTCTTGGCCAGCACCGCCTTTTTTCCCGAAGCATCAATGACCCAGCGGGTGGTGAAACGCTTCGTTTCATTTTTACCTGTCGCCACGGTGATCTGGTGCGCCTCGTTTCCCTCTCCCAGAGACACTTCACGGATCGTCGCTGGCCTTAGCAGATCAGCCCCAGCTTCCTGCGCTAACTTCAGCACATGCTCATCTAGCAGGGACCGATCTAGCTGAAAAGTGGGTAAGCGGCTCTGATACTTCGGCCCCAGCTCGGAGCAGTCCTCCACCGCATCCAGTGGACTGTTATTGAACCACATGCGCAGACCATGCTTTTGGTAATGATTCGCACTGAGATAACTGCCCAAATGGAGAACGCGGGTGAGGAAGCAGCCCCCCACCTCCGAAGTACTCTCGCCGACCTTGCGGCTGAATTCCGTGGTGCGTTCGACCACCAGCACTCTCAATTCAGGATGCTCACGCTTTAATAAAAGAGCCGCTGAACCACCGCTGAAGGCACCGCCCATGATGATTACATCATAGTCTGGGGTAGGCATTGGGGGCGAAAGTGGAGCGTTCATGCTTTTGACGGATTAGCAGGTCTGGTCAAAGGTAGGAAGAAAGAAGACGTGTCAGGCGGGTCCAAGTGGGTTACGGAGGCACCTCCAGCACTGATCCCATGTCCGTAGAAGAAACCGCCACAGAGGTCCCACCGCAAGCGCCACGTCGGCGGACTACGGG
>JAOZVT010000862.1 GCA_025869455.1 Prosthecobacter sp. | reverse complement strand
GCACACTTCAGACTCTCATAACTCCTGGGTCAACTTTTGGGGTGCAGGCCACCGCACTCCCCATCGCCTTGGCGCAGCGGTAGGGCAGTGGTTCGCCGATTTGGGCAAATATCTGCTGGATGGTCACTGCGGAAATCAGCTTAGTTCCGTCCGCCGCCTCAATGATTTGAGGTGCGATCCGTTGCACTGCGGCAGCCGTTGCGTTGCGCTTGCCAGAACGCGTAGCGTTCTGGTTAGCCGTGTTGCGGGGTGATCCGACACGACCCGCCAGTAGGTGATCTGGCAAAGGTGAACTCTGCGTCCCGATGTCTGCTGCCATGCATTCAATTGATGCATTAGTTTGTTCTATGTTTTCCATGATGTTTTGTTAGGTGTGTTGTGAGCGAACCGCTCGAGACACACAGAATCAGGCAATCTGGATAACTCGCATTTCCGAGATTCTCATGTCATCCTTTCAATATCGGAAGGCGTGAGATGAGGAGCCCAAAGTAAGCCTGAATAACAATCTATATAACAACAAAAAATCCTTTTTTGGACTGCCGGTTGCTTCCCTTTGAGGCAGTCAAATTCAGTCTGGATTGAATGAAATTCAATCCCAATTTTCCAAGTGCGTTAGGTCCGATTGTGGCCTAGATATCGTGCTTAGGTGCGTAAATTTGACAAATTTTAAATTGACATTATCTCAACACATGGATCAACGCTCACCATCTACTCCCCCGCTAAACATACAGTTTGAAGTTGTTCAGACTCTTTACAGGCTCGTTTCAGAAGCGCTGACGCCTACCTACCAAATTAAGAAACATCTCCTGCCGATCACTACTGCACCACATCAGCCCGTAGGTGCTTTTAACAGGCTTTCAATGCATTGCGCAGCGAGTTCGGATGCGAAGTGGAGCGAGGCGGCACGTAACGGTATGGCAACACCTGTCGGCGAATCAATCAAGCTCTTTAAAGCTAGCATCGCCCAGCAGCATCAGATGCTTGATCAGAACCTTGAGTTTGTCAGCCATATTCTCGGGAGGTTTGAGCACGCCAACATCACGCCTTTTATCCTGGACGTCTGCCCGACGATCAGAGACATAACCCCTAAACCCCAAGGAACAGGACTTTTGAAGGCTATGGGAGTGCTGTCCGGACTTGCGCTGGCTCTTGCTTTAGAGAAGAAGGGTGATTGGGAGAAGTTTAAGGCGGTTCTTGATAAAGAGAAAAAGTCCCATGCACAAACAGATGACGCCCTGAATCGATTGCTTGAATTGGCAAAACGTCATACAGAAGACAGGCTTCTTTCTGATGTCAGCGCCCGCATTATCAAACATTCGAGCGCTGACATTGCCAATATCTTACTTGGTTATACCAAGATGAGCCGCCTCCGGAATACAACCACATGTCGTCTCTACCTTGAAGAATTTATCCCGGTGCTACTTTGGCCAATCTACCCTGTGCAAGAGTATTTAGATGACCAGAAAACGAAGACGGTTGACCAGAAAACAAAGGTTAAACGGTGGCACCCAAGTGTTGAGGTCATAGCCGATAGACTATTCGGTAGAGAATCGGCTATGACACTTTTTGCGGGTGGCGATTCTAGCAAGTCATGGGATGACGCCGGAAGGGGATTTGCCACAGTTCTGTTCAAAACTGTTACTGACCGTTCCTCCACTTTGATCAAATAACTGGAGCAGTTGCTGATGTCCGATATTGCAGCAATTCAAATCGGACATCGGATTTTGGTTATTACAAGGATGGGAGAGGTTGTCCCATGATGAGGGACAACCTAACAAAATACGCTGCACTGCTGAACGCCCTTGTGTCGTCCGTCGAACACGAGGAAGCCATTCTTGATCGCTTGGTCATGGCGGTCGGGAAGGGGGAGGAAGAAACCGTTATGGCAGCCGCTACAGAACTCGCGGCACTACGCAAGACTGCAAAGCCCGAAAATTGCGCGGCATAACCAGGCAATTTTTTTTCCCAGGATGAACGCTGCCACAGCCGTCTATTCCCCGCCACACGAACCTGATCCGATCAAGGTCGCCGAGCTTCTACGGGTCAGTACCGAAGAACAGTCCGACGAAACTCGTGCTGGGCTCGCTCGTCAGAAAGCCGTCAATGAACGAACGATTCTAACCAAGGGGCTTACCCGGATCACCTGTCTCGAACTACATGTATCCGGTACCGTGATGGCTGGTCACCCTCAGGTGAAGCTATTGCTCGAAATGGTCGCTACAAAACAGATTGCTGGAGTGGTTTGCGCTGACCTCGACAGGCTCTTCCGTCCTGACAACTTCCACAGCTACTCCATCCTGCAGACCTTCCAGGACTACGGGGCCAGGATTTACACAGGGGACTCCATTTACGATCTACAGACTTCCAATGGCTTGCTCCAATCCTCCATCCGCAGCGCCATCGCTGGCTTTGAGCTTTCTCTAATCCGAGAGCGCCTCCACGGTGCAAAAGAGGCCAAGCGTAAGGCTGGCAAATTTCCCGGTAGCTGGAAAAATCTGCCGTTCGGAGTCGGCTACAACCGTAAAGCTGAAACTTGGCATTATACGCCAGAGATCGTCCGCGTGAAGGAGCTGTTTGATCGGTTTGAGTCGGGTGAACTCAACTACAGCGCGCTTGGCAAGGATCTCGGCTTTAGCCAAGCGACCGTCAAGAACCTGCTTCTCAATCCCATCTATACTGGCTGGCGTATTATCGACCAGAAGCGGGGAGCCAAGCGCGTCAGCGCGAGCGGAAAGACGTATCGGCTAAAAGTCAAACGCCCTCCTGAGGACGTCATCCGGGTCAAGGTCTTGGAGGGCATCATTTCGGAGGAACGTCACGCCGCAATCCTCAAGGAAATGGCCAAAACAAAGTATAACTTCATCGAACGATACCGGACCAACAACCGCATCCATCTTTGCTCTGGAGTTTTGGTATGCGCCAAATGCGGGAGTCCGATGTACACCTTGAGCAGAAAAAGGAGTCATAGCTACATTGGTTGTAGCTCCAACTACTACCTGAGCAGAAAGAAGACTGGGGGCTGTCGTCAACCTAATCTGAGAGAAGATCAAACTGAGGCAGCTCTGATCAGCATCGTTCAAGAAATCCTGACTGATCCCGAACGACTCGTTCAGATTCTGCAGGCGAGTGCCAAACACTTTGACCAGACCGTCACACCCTTCACTAGCGCCATCGACTCTACCGCCCAGCTAGAGGATCTAGGCCGTCGCGACTCTAGGCTACTCGACGCCTTTGAGGGTGGAGCGATTTCACTCGATGAGCTCAAGACAAAGCGTGATTCAATCCGCCGTCAGCGGGATGCCTTAGAACGTTCGATCCGCCCCAAACACATTAAAAGTGACTCCGCGATTCTCGAGCAAGCACGAGTGATCGTTAAAGCCGCACTAAGATTTTCTAACTGCCAAGACCGTTATCATCAAAAGAAAATTGTCACGGAACTGGTCAGCGAATTTCATGTTCGTGAACAGCAGATTATCGCTTTCAAGCTAAGACCAGGATTGGTTACGGGTGGAGTAGAAGAGCCCGTGACACTTTCAGAGCCAAGATGGATTGGACCAGCTCCGGAGCTCATGCCGGATAAGCACAAACGCTGTATTAGGTGTCTTGGAATCAAGCCTGAGATTGACTTTTATAGAGGCTTGAACCGTTGCCGTGAATGCGTCAAAACAGAATGCAAAGTGAGATACCAGAACAAACGAAACACGGCCTAGCAGGTCTCGTTGCAATGAGCGGGCATAGGCAGGCTGGCTATTTCAGCTATAAAAGCCTAACAATCTTCTCCCTCTTCATCAGGGGCAGTCCCAATGTGTGGGAATTGGCAGATGGGAAAGAAGCTCGAAGACATGGGTTATAACTTTCTCGTTCAAGCCTCCTTCAAGCCCATAAGTTGCGGTCCAGTGTGCGGTAATTCACAGCTTCGAGCACACAATCGGCATCGATCTTTTCGAGGTTCTTAAGGTCCGCTAACGTCCTCGCAACCTTCAGGATTCTATCGTAGGCGCGGGCGCTGAAATTCATGCTATTCATGGCGTGCTCGATCAGGCCACTGCATTCAGCATCCAGTTCACAGTGTTTTTTGATCAACCTGGGTGTCATGGCGCTGTTGGTATGGATTCCCTTTTGGCCCTTGAAACGCCTAGCTTGCACGGCACGGGCTAATTCAACCCGCTGACGAATAGCGGATGAAGACTCACTTGGTTCAGTGTTCGAAAGGGACTTGTATTCGACCTGAGGCACTTCGACATGGAGATCAATACGATCCAAGAGCGGGCCGCTGATGCGATGGCGATAGCGTTGAACCATCACCGAAGAACACCGACAGGCCCGCTTCGGATCCCCAAAATGGCCACACTGGCAAGGGTTCATCGCGCCGACAAGTAGAACGGATGCAGCGAACGTGACCGTTCCCGCTGCCCGGGAGATGGTCACCTTGCCATCTTCCAAAGGTTGCCGCATGACTTCCAGGGTGCTGCGGCGGAACTCGG
>JAOZVT010000861.1 GCA_025869455.1 Prosthecobacter sp. | reverse complement strand
ATAGACCGCACGGAAGTTCCAGTCGCGGATGCGCTCCAGACCATTGATCGGGTCTTGGTCAAAACCACTCTCCCAGAACCACTCCCCATGCAGGTAATCCTCTGCATTTTCCACAGGTGTGTAGCCCAGGTCAAAGCCGGTCATGTTGCTCTTATTCTTCACGCCCACAGGCTCCAGTGCGCGTGGCGCAGGAAAGTCTTCCATCTTCAAATCCAGCGCCCAGGGAGTGGCGGGCCATTCTTTCGGATGAGCTACCTTCTTCAGCACCCACATATTGCTCATGCCCATGCGGCCTTTTTCTTCCTGCATGATCGTCGCCCCGGCCAGGAAGCCCACGCTCCCGTGCCCAGTACAATCACTGAAGAACTTCCCGACGAAACGTGTCTCTTTACCCGTGCGTGTGTCCAGACCGATCACGCTGCGGATTTTTGTATCGTCGCCCTTCATCATCTCCACGCCATAGACGTGAGTGTTGAGGAAAAGGTCCATGCTCTTTTCCGCCCGCACCACTTCTTCCTTGAGCTTATCATTGAACTCTTCAGGCGAAGCCGCTGGGCTGTTGCTGGCACGATCTGCAAACTCTTCCACGATCTCGCCCAAATGCGGATACAAACCACGGCGCGTGCCGCCCATGGCCCACACCTGAACCTCGCTGGAGCCATTGCCACCCAGGACGGGGCGATTCTGAATAAACGCCACCTTCAGGCCCTGACGCGCGCCAGAAATCGCCGCGCCCATGCCAGAGTAACCACCACCGACGACGACCAGATCATACTCTTCCGTCTCAGGGGCTAACTCGGGCAGGCCTAACAACTTTTTACGCAATGTGTTTGTCGCGGCAAAATCTGCCGGTGGCGTGTAGCCCTCATCCTTGCTCAGCAAAATGGCGTCCACGCGACCATCAAAACCCGTCTTATCCACCAGACCCAGCTTGGCCTTGCCGCTCAGCTCCACCGTGCCAGCTTCCTGCCACAGCCAGTCCTTCCCTTCCGTGCCCAGCACCTTGTCCAGGACCTTGCCATTCACACTCACCTGAAATTTCCCTGGTGCTCCCGGTGCATCCCACGGCCCCACCCAGTTCTTCGTGCGCACCCACACCTTGTAGTTACCAGCTTCCGCCACAGAAACTTCCGTCTCTGCATCCTTCACGGGCGTGCCCATGCCATGAGCCAGTAAGTAAGGCGAGCCCATGATGTCAATGAACTGAGTGTCCAGCATCCAGCCACCAGGATTGTCAAAAGACTCCGCCTCCACCCAAATCGGTTGGGCGTGACTGGAGAGAGCAGTGACCGCAAGCGCGGCGAGTAAAGTACGACGTAGCATCATGTAAAACAGGTTGGTTTTCCCAAGCCTCTCATAAACGCTATTCGCAAGCAATGACAATCAGGGAAGAACTGTTACGGTAACACAAACAGAAAAAACCCACGAAGGCTTACTCCATTTTCATGTCCCCCCACTCAAACCAAAAATCGTGAAAGCTCGAACAGGATCGCTGGAGGACTTCGGAGATTCACCAGAAGATGAAGGTCTTGAACTGGACAAGGATGAATAGGGCTGGCAGAGGGCTGGCTGTTTTGGCGATCTTAAAGCTTCGAGACGGCTTTCCGCACTGGGAACAGTGCGGGCCACGCTTTTTACATGGCGGCGGGAAGTGCATCTTCGTCGTGAGGCTCGGCCTTGTGGTTGCCGCTGCCGACGAGGTATTCAAAGATGGGCGAGGCCATGAGGGTGGTGATGACGGCCATGATGACGAGGGTGGCGAAAAGGCCTTCAGAAATGATGCCGCGCTGCAGGCCGATGTTGATGATGATGAGTTCCATGAGACCGCGTGCGTTCATGAGGATGCCGATGCCCATGGCATCTTTTTTGGCAATGCCCGTGGCGCGGGCGGCGAGGGTGCAGGCTGTCCATTTCCCAAGTACTGCGGCCGCCAGCACGGCAGCGCACATGCCCCAGAGGAACCAGGTGTTGATGAGGCCGATCTTGGTGTTCAGCCCGGAATAGGTGAAGAACAGGGGCAGCAGCAGGGCCACGGCCAGGGGCTGGATTTTCGACATCAGGTCCCGCACCATGATGCCGCGCGGCATAGCGGCCCCCATGATGAAAGCGCCGAAGACGGCATGCAGGCCTATCTTGTCCGTGAACCAGGCACCCAGGGACATCATGGCGATGCCGATCACCAGCCCGGCATCAGTGAGCTTGCCGTCCTTGATCATGAAGCCTGCCGCCCAGGCGAGCACGGGGCGGATCAGTACCAGGGTGACGGTGACGTAGCCCACCGCGCCGCCAATGTTATAGAGGGAGCTGGCGGCATTGCCGTCAAAGCTGGCCAGCACGACGGCCAGGAGGATCCAGGCCATGGCATCATCTATGGCACCTGCGCCGATGGCGACAGTGCCCATGGTGGTGCCGGCGAGCCCTTTAAAATGAATGATGCGCGCCAGCATGGGGAAGGCGGTGATGCACATGGAGGCCCCCAGGAAAAGCATGGCCTCCGTGAGGGAGGTCCTTTCCGGAAACAGGTCCGTGTAATGGAAGAACACCCAGGCCAGCCCTGCGCCTAACATAAAGGGTGTAATCATACCCGCAAGCGAGACGGCGACGGAGCTTTTGAGCCTTTTCCTGACGATGTCCACGCGAAACTCCATGCCGACGATGAACATGTACAGCGCCAAGCCGAGCTGGGAGGCGGGGAAGAGATAACAAGAAGTGTCGCGGGTCATCTGTGTGGTATCCCACGGGAAGAGCCACTGCTGCCATTCGGGGGCCATGACTCCAAACAGGGAAGGCCCGAGCATGACGCCGGTGATCATTTCCGCCACGACCTGCGGCTGGCCAAAACGGGAGGCAATGGCACCCACAATGCGGCAGGCCAGCAGGATGACGGCGATCTGGAGGAAGAACTGGACGGCGAGGTGTACGTTGGTCATTGGAGAGCGGCTTGGAGTTTATGGATTGTCAGTAATTGAGCGTCAGCATCAGGTAGCCGAAGTGGGCGTCATCTCCGGCTCCGGTATCATCCAGGTATTGCCCGGCGAAAAAGCGGCTGTAACCGATGAGCATGTCCAGGTGTGCGGTGAGCTTGGTGTTAATGGTGAAATCCAGCTCGGCACCAGCCTGGTTGCTGGCGCTGCCATTAATGGGGCGGACTTGGGTGGTGCCGTTGGCCCGGTACCAGGCATCGCCGGTATCGGCCAGCCAGAAGCCGTGCAGGTCCAGCGTGGTTTTGATTTTCGGATGCGGCTGGGCGGCCAGTCGCAGGACCAGGTTGTGCATGTTCTGCCAGGACAGGGTGTCCATGAAGCCATAGGGGGGATGATTGGTGGGGAAGAGATTTTGAAAAGTGCCGGTCTTTCCGTCCGCCGCATCGCCGTCGCCGCTGCCATAGCTGTATTCCAGGGCCAGACGGGGTTTCCAGGGTGTTTGCAGCCAGTTGTATCCGGCCTCCAGATGGGTGGCAAAGGCGCGCAGATCCTGGCCGCGCACCTGGCCAGCCTGACCGGCCAGCTCGAAGGTGTAATCCCAGCCCGCCAGCTTCAGCGGATCTCCCTTGAACCGGGTGCCAAGGGTGATGAAGTCGGTTCCTGCCGCCAGTCCTTCTTCATGCAGATGAAAGGCATACAGGTCCGTGGTCTGCACAGGGATGGCGGTGGTGCTGAAGTAGAGGCCGCTAAAAATCTGGTCGCGGGTGTTTTCCCCGTCCAGCCAGTCAGAGGTGTTAAAGTGGGATTCATGAATGCGCACGACGCTGGAGGTGAAGGCATCCAGCCACCACGACTCCTGCTGATAGTGCAGCTTCACCGCATCAAAGGTGCGGCTGAAGTTCAGCCACTCCAGCGGGCCGACGAGGCGCTCATCGCCATAGGCAAGGATCTGCCGCCCTGCCTTGAGCGAAAGGGCCTGGGGATCTCCAAATTCCAAGGAGGCAAGGCGAAGGTCAAAGGCGTCATCGCCTTCAGCGCCCATTTGGTTAGGCACATCGGCACGGTCGGAAAAGGATTCGCGCACATCCTGTCCTTGCAGCGTCAGTTTCAGCCACGGCAGGGCCTGCCACTCCAGGCCGATGCGTAGGCGGTGCAGCAGCCAGGTATCATCGGTGGGAGCATCCACACGATTGTTGAAGTCGAAGACATTTTCCCGCCACTCACCCCTCACGCGGGCATGGAAGTTGAATTTGAGAGGATCCTCATTTGGCATTTCCACCAGTGGCGCGGAAGGCTCCCCGGCAGGTAGCGGGGAAAGGCTGCTGCTGAGGAGCAGAAGCCAAGCGCAGATGGAAGTGGAAGCAGAACTCATGGAGAAAGATCGGCCAGTCATGCTCCAGGCGGCAAGGTAACGAAAATAGACTTTTGCGATGGGTGTGATATCATTTCGGCATCACAGATTCAGCTTGGCTCCGCTGAACCCTGATTCCGCGATTCAGCGCGAGACAGCGGCAAAAAAGCCTGAGACTCAGGCGGTTC
>JAOZVT010000860.1 GCA_025869455.1 Prosthecobacter sp. | reverse complement strand
CTCAACGAACTGGCCATCCAGGCTGGCATGAAGGTGAAGCAACTCGCCTTCATCAAAGTGGAGCGCAATGAAGCTGGCGTGCTGGAATACAAGAGCCCTCTGTGGAAGTTCTTCGGTGAAGACGAGCAGAAGGCTTTGATCGCAAAACTCAACGTCGAAGAAAACGACATCGTCTTCTTCTTCGCGGGTACTTGGGATGACGCTTGCAACATCTTGGGCAAGGTCCGTCTTGAGATCGCTAGCATCATGGAACTGACCAAAGGCAGCACCGCGCTGAACTTCCTTTGGGTTGTTGATTTCCCGCTGCTTGCCTTCAGTCCTGAAGACCAGAGCTGGGTCGCTGTGCACCATCCGTTCACCCGCCCGAAGGCTGAAGACGTGCCCCTCCTTGAAGCCGGTGAATACGGCAAGGTGCGTGCCGAAGCCTACGACGTGGTCCTCAACGGCTACGAACTCGGCGGCGGCTCCATCCGAATTCACGAAAGCGACCTTCAGGCTAAGATGTTCGGCGTCCTCGGAGTCACTCCTGAAGAGCAGGAACTGAAGTTCAGTCACATCCTCGAAGCCTTCAAATTTGGCGCACCTCCGCATGGTGGTCTCGCGCTCGGTTTGGACCGCATCGCCATGCTGGTTTGTGGTGAAGAAAGCATCCGTGAGGTGATTGCCTTCCCGAAAAACAACAAGGCCTGCGACTTGATGACCGATAGCCCAACCAACGTTGATTTCAAACTGCTCCGCGAACTTTACGTCCAGAGCACCTGGAAAGAAAAGAAGCTGGAAGCAGCAGCCGCCACGGTGCCTGCCGCACCGATCGTCTGATTTGATGCATCCATTCTGGGCCGTTGGGGTTTACCTCCAGCGGCCCTTTTTTGTGGCTGGGTGGGTCTGGTGAAATGAACGGCCTTCCATCCGCTTTCACCCTCACCGCTGCTCTGTTTTCCCGGCAAGCAAGGTCACGATCAGGATGAAAAAGCACATCACCACGGAAAAGAGCGGGAACTGCAAGGCGGCGGGCAAACTGTAAACCAACGCCAGGGCAGGAATCCAGACTAACCAATTTGTTACCATCACCGTGGGGCAGGTGCGTGTCCAAAATTCGCGATCCAAGGAGGCGCGAGTGAGTTTCCAATTGGCACCAAGATCAATCCAACGCAGCGCGATCAAGTAGGTCGGTACAAACCAGAGGGGACTAAAGACAAACTGATCCAAGGTCACTTTTTTGAGCAATGTGGAGACATCATTTCCATGGCCAAAGACGAACCCCTGGAAGCGATAGAATAGGTCAATCTCCATGCCGCGATAACCCCAGAAAAGAATGCTTAAGCCGAGGCGCTTTCCGCGACCTTCTGCGGGGAGTGTGCCCATCAGAGCTTGAATGCAAAAGGGCATCAGAGTTGCGGCGAAGACGGTAGAGGTCAGCGAGAATGCATAAGACCAGCGCAGCTTGAACTCGCCCACGGCTTCCCACACGGACGCCACAGCGGGGACTTGGTAATACGTCGTGACCAATGTGATCACGATGACATTCAGCACGAGGCAAGCCGTTTGGTTCTGCCGGAAAACCGTTCCTATCGTGTGGAAAATGCTGGGTGCTGGAGGAAGGGGATCTGGCATGAATCGATGGCAGGGCTGTTCTTGTCGGGGGTTCTTCCGCTGAGTAAAGGATTTTGTGGGACTCGATGGTGAAAATGGGGTTCCTTTGCGCGGTGTCTGTCTGAGTCGCAACTGGAGCTCCTTCTCGCACGTTTATTTACTGTCCATGCCAAATCTCATCCTCGCCGCTACCGATCTCCACCGCAGTTACGCTTTGGCTGACTCGGCTGTGCCTGCCCTGCGTGGCGTTTCGCTGCATCTGAATGCCGGAGATTTTACGGCGATCATGGGGCCTTCTGGCTGTGGCAAGTCCACCTTGTTGCAACTCTGCGGGGCCATGGATAAAGCGGACTCCGGCTCGCTGAAACTGGATGGTCGCGAGGTCACTTCCATGACGGACTTGGACCTGACGCGATTGCGACGTGAACGCATCGGTTTCGTCTTCCAGTTCTTCAATCTGCTGCCCACCCTCAGTGTGTTAGAAAACATCGCCATGCCCTTGCTGCTGGCACGGAAGGATGAAAAGTCGGCTTTTGAAAAAGCGCGTTCGCTGGCTGCTCGCGTGGGCATTGATCATCGTTTGTCTCATTACCCTAACCAAATATCAGGTGGTGAAGCTCAGCGTGCCGCGCTAGCCCGCGCTGTGATTCATGAGCCCGCCCTGCTCATCGCCGATGAACCTACGGGCAGCCTGGACAGCACGAATGGTCAAAGTGTGCTGGAGCTTTTTCAGGAACTGAATCGTGATCTCGGCATCGCCATTCTCATGGCCACTCATGACGCGCAGGTGGCTACCATCGCGAAACAGACCATCCGCATGAAGGACGGGAAAATCGTGGAATGATGCGCTCCTCTTTATTCACACGGTTCATCCTTCGTCCCATGCGTGCAGAGCCTGTGCGCACGGGGTTGACGGCTTTGGGGGGCATGCTCGGTGTGGCTGTGATGTTGGCCATTCAACTGGCTAACAGCGGCTCCCTGAATGGTTTTTCGGCGGCTCTGGATGCCGTTTCAGGAAAGGCTGCTCTGGAGATTACCTCCCCCCCTTTAGGACTGGATGAGACGCTGCTGCCACAGATGTCTTGGCTGCGTGAATACGGCATTGCGACGCCTGTCATTGAGTCGGATGTACTGGCCGTGGCTGGGAGTAGCCGGGAGATGCTGCGTGTCATTGGCGTGGATGCTTTGCGTGACCCTGCCTTGCGTGACTACGCTTTGCCTGGGAATGAGTCGCAGCCCGCTGTTACGGCTAGCGGCATGGAGTTGATGACCTTTTTAGGGAAGCCGGATTCGTTGCTTCTGACTCAGTCCTTTGCCAAACGGCATGGACTCAAAGCGGGGGACACGCTCACACTCATGGTGGGAGATCGGGAGCGGGTGTGCAGCATCAGCGCCGTTTTAGGGGCAGGGGAGTCTGCGGGTTCAGGGCGTCCTCAGTCAGCCTTAGCCGCCCAGTCACTGGCCATCATGGACATCGGCAACGCGCAGGCGATTTTAGACAAGCCGGGACGGGTGGATCGTATCGAGCTTCGCTTGCACGAGGGATTGCCGGTGGAGATGGCCGAACAAGAAGTGAAACAAAGGTTGCCCGTGGGACTTTCTGTTCAGCGTCCACAACGTCGCAGTGCAGCGGTGGAGAAGATGTTGGCGGCGTTTCATTTTAATCTCACCATGCTCTCTGGCATTGCGCTCGTGGTCGGATTGTTTTTGATCTACAATACCGTTTCAGTGGCCGTCATGACACGGCGTCGAGAAGTCGGGATGTTGCGTACCTTGGGCGTGACTCGGGGGCAGGTGTTGCGTTTGTTTTTGGGGGAGGCCATGATCTTGGGGCTAGTCGGGGCACTGCTCGGAGTGCCTTTGGCCAAGCTTATGGCAGAGGCCGCCATCGCACTGACTTCCACCACGGTGGACACGCTCTATGTGGCCACCGCAGCCCGGGTGCCGGAACTCACCTGGATTCACTGGGCCATGGCGTTTGGGATTGCTCTGCCGCTTTCCTTGTTATCTGCGGCATTGCCTGCGCGGGAGGCTTCACAAGTCACCCCGATGGAAGCGATGCGGAGTGAATCAGGTGCTCTAGGATTTACGCCAGGGGCTTCACGTTGGCGCATGGTGCTGCCTGCTTTTCTTTGTTTGATCGTTGGTTATGTGGCGGCACTTCAGCCCGCCGTTTCAGGCCTCCCGCTGTGGGGTTACTTTGCTTGTCTCTGCGCCATTGCAGGCATGTCCTTGCTGGTGCCCATGGTTCTCCGGGGCACGGCTCACATGCTGCGCGGGGCTTTGGCCAAAGTCTTCGGGATTGAAGGACGCTTGGCAGCCTCACAGATCAAAGCCTCCACCCATCGGCTTTCGGTGTCTGTTGCCGCACTTTCGGTTAGCTTGGCTTTGACTGTCGCCATTGCCGTGATGGTGGGCAGCTTTAGGCAGACGGTTTTGTATTGGGTGGATCAGACTCTCGGGGCCGATCTCTATGTGCGCCCAGGCACACCGCCACGCAGTCAAAGCCCGCCTACTTTTTCAGAAGCCACGCTTAAAATCTTGCGTGAACATCCGGCCGTGTTGGCCTTTGATGGCTATCGCTCCATGGATTTACCTTATCGGGATCGGATTGTTAAACTCGGCACGGGAGACTTTGAGGTGCAGATGAAATATGGCCGGATAGCCCTGAAAACACCTGGGGATGCAAATGCCATTCTGAGGGAAGCAAAAGCCACAGGAAAGGTCTTCATCTCAGAGAGTTTTGCTCTGCGTTTTCGCGTCAAAGAAGGAGACTCGATCACGCTGCCAACACCCAAAGGCGATCACGAATTCCTCATCGTGGCACAATTTTACGACTACTCCAATGACAGCGGTACCATCACCATGGATAAAACCTTGTTTCAAAAGTGGTTCGGCGAAAGTCATCCGACGCATGTCGCTAT
>JAOZVT010000859.1 GCA_025869455.1 Prosthecobacter sp. | reverse complement strand
CATGTCTGTGATTTCGAGGCCGTAACGAGTGTCTGGCTTGTCAGAGCCGTAGCGATCCATGGCCTCCTGATAGCTCATGCGCGGGAATGGCACCGGGATGTCCACGCCTTGTCCGGCTTTGAACATGCTCGCGATCAAACCTTCGACGAGGTTCACGATGTCGTTCTGCTCAATGAAGCTGGCTTCAATGTCAATCTGGGTGAACTCAGGCTGACGGTCAGCACGAAGATCTTCGTCACGGAAGCAACGGGCGATCTGGAAATAACGTTCCAGGCCAGCCACCATGAGGAGCTGCTTATACTGCTGCGGAGCTTGAGGCAGGGCGAAGAACTTGCTGGGGCTCAGACGCGCAGGCACCAGGAAGTCACGGGCACCTTCAGGAGTCGGGTTGGAAAGGATCGGCGTTTCCACTTCCACAAAGTCGTTTCCGTCCAGGTAGTTGCGGGCCGCGTTGGTGATCTTATGACGCGTGCGGATGTTCTTGTTCATGCGCTCACGACGCAGATCCAAGTAACGATACTTCATGCGCAGGTCCTCGTTGGACAGCTCACGGTCCAGGTGGAAAGGCAGGACTTCAGACTTGTTCAGAATGATGAGGCTGCTGCACACCATCTCGACTTCACCCGTGGCGAGATGGCGTTTTCCGTCCCGGTGAGACGGGCAGAGACGGCACCCACGACCTGAATGACATCTTCTTCACGCAGCTTATGGCTGGCAGATGCAGCTTCAGCGTTTTCTTCAGGGCGGAAAACCACCTGGGTAATGCCTTCGCGGTCACGAAGGTCCACAAAGATCACGCCATGGTGGTCACGCACCGAATTCACCCAGCCACAGAGTGTGACGGTCTGGCCGATGTGCGCAGGGCGGACGGCGTTGCAGTGAAGGGAGCGGTAGGCGTTCGGAATCATGGCTAAAAGGGGCGCAGAAATTCGGGGGAAAACGCCAGAGTGCAAGAGTTACTTGGTAGCAACCGCACGCGAAGACCTCCTAAATGCCCCTTAGAGGATCACCGCCCCGGAATGGAACGCCTTACATTTTCAAAAAACGACTCCGTGGCCCGTCTTGCGCGGTCTAAAGGCGTGGGCGGTGGGGCAGCTTTTTTTCTCACCACAGGTCTAGGTTTGTCACTGGTAGTTTTCTTCTGACTAGACGATGTCGATTTCTTGGCGCTGGCCACCTGGACAGTCGCTTTTTTAGCCTCACTAGGCTTCTCGGTTTTTTCAGGCTCAGGTTTTTCCTTCGCCACGACCTTCGGTTCTGATTCGTCCTTAGTCTTGGCCGTTTCAGATTTCGCTGCCGTAGATGAGGGCTCTTCGAGTGTTTTTGCATCCACCATGATGGCAGGGCGGATCTCTTCCTCTGTGGGTTTAGCCGCAGGCTTAACCACAGGTTTGGTCTCGGCTTTTTCTACCACCTCTGGTTTTTTAGCTGCGATGGCTTTCACCTGAGCAGCGGGTTCCACCTTTGTTTCAGCGAGGACAGGCTCAGGCTTGGTTTCGATCTTACCCACGCCTGGAATCATGCCGTAGCCGTAGAATTTTGCGGTGCTGGTGGACTTTGGCAGTGAGAAATCAAACACGCTGACGCCAGTGCGGCGCTTGCCCTGATAGGCACGGCCATCACTGGAACCAAAAACGATATGCTTGCCACTTTTCTTGAGCTTACCCAGGTAAAGCATCACGTGAGTCACAGGGATCTTGCGGGGAGCGGTGACGTAAGTGCCGGACCAAAACAACAGGTTCCCAGGTTGCAGTGAAGAGAATTCCCCATGCGATAGGGTATCCGCCTCAGTCACACGATAGAGGAGCGTTTTGTCCTCCACCCAGCCAGCCATTTCATTGGACTGACGGGGGACTCCTTTGAAGCCAAAGTCATGGAGAACAAAATAGATGGCCCCAGAGCAGTCCATGCCGCCGTTTTTGGGATCAGAGGAACCAAAGGTGTAGGTCAGATTGAGCTTGGTGAGAGCCAGGCACTTGCGAATCAGTTGCTGGATTTGCGGCGCGTAATGCTCAAAGCCTTGGATATCTTCGACTTCGATGCTGCTGACCGCTGCCACTGGCGGCCCATCCGTGACGGGACCTTCTTTGACTTGATCCGTCTCTGCGGTTGAAGATTTTTTAGAGGGAGTCGCCTCAGTCTTTGCTGACGTCTCCGCATGCAAAGGCATGGCGAGAGCCAGGATCAGGAGGGGGAGGAAGCGTTTCATACCCAGAGTTTGAAGAAAAGCGCAGGGCTTTTGTTCAGTCCACCCTGCATTTTGACCAATTTGCACGACCCGAGGGCCTGTTTAGCCCCCGTTCGTGCACTTTGCGGTCATTTTAAGCCTTCCCCTAGGCCTCCATGCCAACCTTTCCGTGATTCCTCTAGGGAATTGGGGGACCTTTGGAGCCGATGCACCAGAGTGTTTTCTCCGTGCGAACGTAAACTCGGCCATCGCCAATCGCAGGGCTGGCATTGATAGGACCATCGAGCTTGCTGGCGGAGAGTTGCTCAAACTTGGGACCGGCTTTGACCACGATCAAATCTCCCTGCTGGCTGCCGCAGAAAATCTTACCATCGCCAGCGACGGGGCTGCTGAAGAATTTGCTGCTGCCTTTGGTGCCATTGACACGCTCTTCATAGACTTCCTCACCCGTGTTAAATTTCACCGCTTTGAGGATGCCACCATCGCCCAGGAGATACATGAGATCCCCCATGATTAGAGGGGTCGGAACGTAGGGCAGCCCTTTGCTATAACTGACGTCCATGGCTTTCGGCTTGGTGCCAGAGATGTCCACCGCCGCATACTCTTTCCCACCGCCACCGGAACCAAAGGTGCAGAAGTATTTCCCGTCCTGAAGTACACCGGAACTGAGGCTGCGCTGTTTGAATCCAGGATTGTACTGCCAGACGATTTTTCCGGCCACGGGGTCAATGCCCATGACACCACTGACATTGTTCGTGCAGACGACTTCCTTTTTCCCATCTGCCCGCACATTCACCACCGGGGTGGAATACGTGTTCAGGCAATTTGGGATCTCTAGACGCCAGGCCTGCTGTCCCGTTTTCGCATCCAGACCAATGATGGCGCTTTTCCAGGTCTGCTCCGTCGGGTCTTCCGTGTAAACTTTGCCATCGCGCTGCCAATCAAACTCACTGCGCACGATCATGATGCCATCCACGACAATGGGAGAGATCCCGGTGCCATGCTCATGGATGTAGTCGGCCACGTGTTCATTTTTCCAGATCTGCTTACCGCTGTGATCCAGAGCCAGGGCCTGGATGGTGGTGCCAGTGCTCCAGTTCACATAGATGCGATCTGCATCCGCAAAGACTGAGCTGCTGGCAAAGCTGTTGAAATTGTGTTTTTTATGCTCCGTAAAAGTCTCCTCATGCCGCCAAAGCTCTTTGCCCGTCTTCGCGTCCAGGGCCACGACCGCATGTTTTCCAGGGTGGGTTTCAGCCGTGAGGTAGATTTTATCCTCCCAGAGCACCGGAGAAGACCAGCCTTTGTCCACATCGACCTTCCAGAGGGTGGAAGCTTCCGTCACTTCTGAGGGTAAATTGCCGCAGTCTGGGGCAACACCTGTGCCATTGGGGCCACGGAAACGGCTCCATTCAGTCTTGGCGGAGGCCACGGAGGCAAGGAGTAGAAATAGAGCGAGGGTGGATTTCATAGGGGAACAAACAGAAAATGACGAAGTGGTGTATCGTTGGCGAGATGAAAATTCTTTCGGTGAAGACTTTCCCGACCACCCCTGAATCTGCTATTGACCGCCTTCATCCTGACAGTTAGGCTGAATTCGCAGTTATTCAGAGCATCGGTGCTCTGAGGCCAATACCTCCACCAATTTTGCGGAATGCGCCACGCCAGACCTCTGATCGTGCCTAATGCTAGAAATGGACCAGCGATAGCATCGCGGGGCGGCCTCATTGTGACTAGTGGTCACACGCACCGGGACCCCGTGTGGTCCAGCTCCCTGAACTGCGGCACCCAATGGGGCTGCGACGACCCGCATCGGCGGTCCGTCATCCGGCCCGGCCTCGTGGATGTGACCAGGAGTCCATCCCCACTGCCAAACCCCAGCACGCCTCATGGCGCGGTGCTCAGACACCAACCCACCCAAGAACGAACGACCCATGTCAGATACTACGACTCAAGGAAACAATCGCCGCCGCCGCAACCGTGGCGGGCGGAATCGCACCAACCAGGGGCCCCGCCCCGGTAGCACCCCACGTGCAGGCCACAAAGAGCCAACAGGGCTTCAGAAATTTCTCAGCGCCATCAGCTTTGGCCTGCTCGGAAAATCCAAAAGCCTTCCCCGCCCTGCTCCGACTCAACCCCGCAGCAACAGCGTCCGCACCGAATCCAGCAACAGCAGCCGCCCACCCCGTGAACCCAAGCCACGTCGTGAGCCAGTCTCCGTCAATCCTGCGGACATCAGCACCGAACGCCTCTACGTGGGCAATCTCTCCTATGACGCCACCGAGAGCGACCTCTTTGAACTCTTCAGCGGCCTGGGCAGTGTCCGTAAC
>JAOZVT010000858.1:1968-4544 GCA_025869455.1 Prosthecobacter sp. | reverse complement strand
CAATACCGCTCCTACCAATGTGTTCTCATAGGGGCTTGGCTTGACGGATACTTTTGTTGGCTAAGGGGCGGAGTTTATCCCGGTGTCGTGCCTTGCCTTGTGGTCCACAAAAAAGGCGGAGCCTGGGAGGCTCCGCCCTGAATTTGGTCTGTGGTTTAGGATTACAGTTTGGTGTAACCGACGCTTTCGCAAGGAAGGTCCCAGAGTTCCTTGAGCTCGCTGTCTAGCTTAGTGATGCTGAAGCTGACGCCTGCCATTTCCTGGCAGGTGACGATGCTGTCCACGATGGTTTGGTGAACTTTGATACCGCGAGCGTCTAGGATAGGGCGGGCGGCGCGCAGCATGATCAGCAATTCCATCATGTGAGTGCTGCCCAGGCTGTTCACGAAGAAGACGATTTCATCTCCTGCATTCAGTGGGAGATCATCGCCAAAGAGTAGGTCTAGCATCTTGGCTGCCAATTCATCGGCAGTGCACATGGGGATCAGGCCCACGCCTTTTTCACCATGGATGCCCATGCCGAGACCGATGACGTCATCGGCTAATTCAAAGGTAGGCGCGCCAGTGGCTGGAATGGAGCCTGGCTTGGTGGAGACTCCAACTGTGCGGGTGGCGTCCACTGCCTTTTGGGCGATCCGGGCCAATTCGTCCAATGAATCCACTTTTGTTGCTGCGGCTCCGGCGAGTTTGACGATGGGGACAAGCCCACCGACACCGCGACGTTTGCCTTTTTCAGAAGGTGGCGCGGAGCAGACGTCATCATTGATGATCACTGTTTTGACCGTGATGCCTTCTTCTTCTGCCAATTCAGCGCCGATATCGAAGTTCATGATATCGCCAGCGTAGTTGCCGTAGAGGTAAAGTACACCCTTGCCACGGTTGACGGCTTGGGTGGCTTCTAAAACGATGTCTGGGGGTGGTGCAGCAAAGATGTCTCCGACAGCAGCTCCATCTCCCATGCCTTTGCCGACGAGGCCGTGGTAAATGGGCTCATGGCCAGCACCACCGCCGATGAGGAGGGCTGGGGCATCTGGGCGCAGGTCATTCATGATGATGGACCGCTTGCCCACGCGTTTGGCTTTGCCATCATAGGCCATGACGAGACCTTCAAAAAGTTCGTCGGCACATTTTAGGGGATCATTGATGATCTTCTTTGCGGAGTTCTTGATCATAGTCGGTTGCGGTTAAATTCGGGGGGTGAAGGTGTAGCGGGTTGGGTTTACGATGTCAAAGCAGGAAGTGCTCAACGTCCCGTCAGGGTGGAATCAGACAGAGTAAAGGCATTCTCCACGATGTGGAAATGGGGAGGCTGCTCTGGGACGAGCAAAACCTCAACGATATCAAAACGGAATGAAATTCGCGGTTTACCGAGAAGTCTTAGCCAATCTTGGGCTCCGCGTTCGATCAGCCGTTGTTTCGCCCTATTGACTGCATCCGCCGGGCGTCCATAGGTGCTAGAGGTTCGTGTTTTTACTTCCACAAAGGTTAAAACGGTTCCGTGGCGGGCTACGATATCCACTTCTCCACGGCGCGGCCCCCGGTGGTTCCGATAAAGTATTTTGCGTTGGTTTTTGCGTAACCAGCGTGCGGCTAGAAGTTCTCCGCAGAGGCCGATTTCACGGCGTGTCATCGGTTGGCCAAACAATCGCGGGGAAAAGGGGGCTTTGATCGAGAGTAGCCAAGGAAACCGCTGGAGGCAGACTTGGCGGCTCCATGGATAACTGGTGATGCGCTGCCAGATGCTCTTGTGTGGAGTCACGAGGCTCATATACTGGTTTGCAAAAAGGTTGTCTGAAACTCACCTCTGTGAAGTCGGCTTTTCCCAGGTGAGTATTCGACATTCATTTTGGAAATTGGTCTAACTGTTGTTGTTGAATTTTTTGTTAGGTCGGAAGCGTTGGTTTCGGTCTGCCTCACATCCTGCTTCATACCTTCAGTCGTGAAACCGTGATCTGCCCCTCAAAACAAGCGGCTACGTCTGAGTCTGGAATGCGGGGGCGCTGGGAATAATGAGCTGTGTAGTGGTAGTTACCTTCTTCTGTCAGGAGATAAGAGACGTTTAAGGGCAGCCGCTCGGGCGTGCAGCGCTGGATTTCAGGCCGTATCATGGGGCCTGGCGGATGGTGTGGAAAATTCACATTCCAATATTCACCGTCGTGAAGTCGCTCTCCTGAAAGGAGGCTGGTGAGTTCTGTCACCCAAGTGGAAACACGTGACCAGTCGAGCGCGATATCCTTGATGATGTAGTGTGAAAAAGCCATCGCTGCTACCCCATGATAGGCCGCCTCACGGGCTGCAGCTACGGTGCCGGAGATGACGATGTCTTGGCCAAGGTTGCCACCTGCATTGACACCAGAGATCACCCAATCAGGCTTTAGGTCCAGTGCAAAGATGCCAATGCGGACACAATCTGCCGGCGTTCCGTGCACAGCCCAACGCTGTCCACCTCGTGATTCCACCAAAAGGGCGTCGCGTGTGGTGACTTGGTGTCCGCACATGGAGCGTTCTGTTGCGGGTGCGACGATGGAAAGAGTGGTCCCAGGAATACTTGATATAGCCCGCTCTAAAGCGGCTAG
>JAOZVT010000858.1:0-1958 GCA_025869455.1 Prosthecobacter sp. | reverse complement strand
CGGAGCGTTGATCCCATCATCATTGGTTAAAAGAAAATGCATCTCAGAAGTATGGGCCGTTCTTATGCTTATGCATCTTCATTTCGAATGAACCCGAACGCCACGATTGTTCACGTTCATCGGCTACATATACTGGCCTCGTGCGGCTCAGCGCCAGTCCAGACAGTATTTCTGAATACTATCATGCACTCTCCGAACCGCCTGAGACGCAGTTTCTTCCGCTGTCTCGTGCGGAATCTGGGATGAATGGGGTAGAACATCCCATGTGAATATTTTCTCAGCCCTTATTGATGGATGATCTGGTCCAGCACTTTCAAAATATTGGCGGCTGTATAAGGTTTATGAAGGTAGTAATTGGCTCCGAGGGAGGTGGCCTTGGTTCCGTCACTGGTGAGGCCGCTAGCGGCAATGATTTTGACCTCAGGATTCATCCGTTTGAGTACCTGAATGGTGGCGGCACCGTCCATGACGGGCATCATCATATCCGTCAAGACAACATCAATTTCTTGTTGGCGCTCTGCGTAAATGGCGATGGCTTCGGTGCCATTGATGGCGGTAAGAACTCTATAACCGTAGGCTTGGAGTGTTTGTTGAGTAATGAAACGTACACTGTCTTCATCATCCACGAGGAGAATGAGCTGTCCGTGCCCATAATGCCCTGTCTCAGACTGGGCTTGTACGGGGGGGATATCGGTTAAGGGATTCGCTGGGAAGTAGGCGTCAAAGGAGGTTCCCTGGCCTAATTTGCTGGTGACATTGATATAGCCGCCGTGGCTTTTAACGATGGCCATGACGGTGGATAATCCCAAGCCGGTGCCTTTGCCTAGTTCCTTTGTGGTGAAGAAGGGATCAAATATTTTTCCCAGTTCTTTTTCTGGGATGCCAGTGCCTGTATCTGTGATTTGGAAGACAATGTAGAGTCCACTCTTGATATCCTTTTTAACTCTTGGATCGGTTTCGGGGAGGGTTTCGGTTTTGACCGTGAGGGTTAATTGGCCTCCGTCTTGCATGGCATCTCGGGCATTGAGGCAAAGGTTTAATAAAACCTGGTGGACTTGGGTAGCATCCCCCATGAATCCTGGCAGATTTTCTTGAATCTGAGTGGTTAGTTCAATGTTTTTTGGGAATGCTTCTTCGATGAATTTGAGGATGTCATAGACGACGTTTTTGGGATCGAGTTTATAGCGTTCTCCATCGACCCCTCGGGCAAAGGAAAGGACTTGTTGCACCATGTTTGCCCCGCGTTTGGCGCTAGCTTCAATGCTGGTGAGAATGTTGATCTGCTTGGCCTCTTTCACAGAAAGCTTGAGCAGGTCAATGGACAGCATGATGGGCAGCAGCACATTGTTAAGATCATGGGCAATCCCATTGGCAAGGGTGCCGATGCTTTCGATGCGTTGAGAACGGAGAAAGTGGGATTCCATTTTCTTCTTTTCCAGGATGTCTGTATTGAAGGACATCACGCCTTTTGGGGCTCCTTCTGAATCGCGAACCAGTGTCCAACGGCTCTCGACAAGAATATCTCTGCCGTCTTTGGCCTGTAATGCTAGCTCACCTATCCATTCGCCATTTTTCAGGACGACTTCACAGGCTTCCTCATAAATGGCTGGGTCGCTCTTTAGTAATTCAAAGGTACAATGCCCCAGTGCTTCCTGGGCAGACCAGCCCTAGAGCAGCTCTGCACTTTTATTCCAGTAGGTGATGCGGTAGTCCATGTCACGAACAAGAATGGCATCCCTTGCTTTATCGAGTAGAGAGGCTTGATCCCGGAATTTCTCTTCAATAGACTTCCGCTGATTCATTTCCATTTGCAGATCAGCTGTACGTTGTTGAACGAGCTGGTCTAGATTCCTTAGAAGAAGCTGAGACTCGGCTGCGAGACGCCATTTTTCGGTCAGGGCATTGGCCAGTTGTTGTACCTCAATCGCATCAAAAGGCTTTTTGAGAATGAGTAAGCG